>NZ_KV809099.1:0-681 GCF_001812455.1 Corynebacterium sp. HMSC076C10 | reverse complement strand
CCCTTGGGACCTACTCCAGCCCCAGGATGCGACGAGCCGACATCGAGGTGCCAAACCATCCCGTCGATATGGACTCTTGGGGAAGATCAGCCTGTTATCCCCGGGGTACCTTTTATCCGTTGAGCGACACCGCTTCCACAAGCCGGTGCCGGATCACTAGTCCCTAGTTTCCTACCTGCTCGACCTGTCAGTCTCACAGTCAAGCTCCCTTGTGCACTTACACTCAACACCTGATTGCCAACCAGGCTGAGGGAACCTTTGGGCGCCTCCGTTACTCTTTGGGAGGCAACCGCCCCAGTTAAACTACCCACCAGGCACTGTCCCTAACCCGGATCACGGGCCGAGGTTGAGATGTCCAATACGATCAGAGTGGTATTTCAACAACGACTCCACCCCAACTGGCGTTGAGGCATCACAGTCTCCCACCTATCCTACACAAACCGAACCGAACACCAATACCAAGCTATAGTGAAGGTCCCGGGGTCTTTTCGTCCTGCCGCGCGTAACGAGCATCTTTACTCGTACTGCAATTTCGCCGGGTCTGTGGTTGAGACAGCAGGGAAGTCGTTACGCCATTCGTGCAGGTCGGAACTTACCCGACAAGGAATTTCGCTACCTTAGGATGGTTATAGTTACCACCGCCGTTTACTGGGGCTTAAATTCTCCGCTTCGACCCGCAAA
>NZ_KV809098.1:0-302 GCF_001812455.1 Corynebacterium sp. HMSC076C10 | reverse complement strand
GCAGGCTATGTCTTGTGGAGAAACCGACAAAGCAGCAGTACTCGTTTGAAATCAAGAAGGAAGTTGTCCAACGCCACCTTGCTGGCGAGACAGCGATGAATCTTGCGCGCGAATTTGGCCTGTCATCACAGCAGCTGGTCCGCGGGTGGACGTGGAAATGGCGCAAAGACGGCGATGACGCGTTGAAACCGAAGCCGAAGGGCAGGCCCAAAGGATCGGTCACGCCGAAGCCGCTGTCGGAGGAAGACAAGCTGCGTCGCGAAAACGAACGGTTGCGGGCCGAAAATGCCTATCTAAAAAAA
>NZ_KV809097.1:0-182288 GCF_001812455.1 Corynebacterium sp. HMSC076C10 | reverse complement strand
CCGACACCACTCTGCGATTGGCGGCGTACCCTTCAACCGACTCAACAACGTCCCTGGACATCACACCTAGCGAGCCGCTACTCACCCACTCCTCACCGGCTACTCGTCCCATACCTCCGGCGGCATTGCTGGGAACGGCGTCGTCGGCGGCAGAGTTGCCACAGCTGAACGTCTGGACAGGCCACACACCTGCAACAGGTCCACCACCAAGGAGCGGGACTGCGCAAACACAACCTGTTCCGACAGCGTTGCGTCCTCGATCACGCGCGGGTGCATTTTCGCCGCTAGACGACGCAAGTACCGAACCACGTCTTCAAGCTTGACCTCTCCGGATCCCTCGGAAAGCTGAGCGATAGCGATGTCGCCGGATTCGAAAGGCAACTCGCCCCACTCTGGGATTCGGCGCACGGCGGCTTCGTCGTCAAGCACATGACTGACCAGGCGCGTACCTTCAGACACGCCGAGAACAAGTGCGCACAGTTCGGACGAGAAGTCGATGTGATCCTCACGTGCGGTGATAGCGCGACGCGCGAGCACACGGATGTTGCGCATGGCGTTGTCGACGGGATGAACCATGCGTGACAGCGAGTGGATTCGATCCCGGGAGCGCCAGAGCAACGGCGAGATACGGACCTGCTCGCCCGCGTCGGCAACGGTGCGGTCCATCAGCGAGACCTGCGCCTGCATGGAGCGCACCACGCTCAGTGCGGTGCGGATGCGATCGGTGTCGCCCTCTTTCATGCCGATGCCGATGTCATAAAGTACGTCTGCACCCATGTCGAGGACCTTGGCCACCTTGCGGCGAGCACCCGCCAGCGGGCTTCGCGGCAATATCATGAGCACAATAATGCCCACCACACCACCGACGAGAGCATCAATCATTCGGTAATAAGAACCAGCGGTGCCCGGCGGAATAATGGTGGCGATGAGCACGGCTGAAGATGCCGCTTGGTTCACCACAAGTGGACCTCGACCGACAAACACGCCGATGACCATGGCGACAAACACACCGACGGTCAGCTGCCAGATACCCGAGCCGAGGATGGAGATAATCACATCACCAATGCCGACTCCCAACGAGGCGCCGAGCACCAACTCCACAGAGTGTTTTAGGCGAGGACCTGCGGTCATCACGTTGAGGCTGATGAAAGCGGCCATCGGCGCGAAGAACGGGTTGGGGTGCCCCAGGACCTCAAGTGCGAACCAGTAGGCCAACCCGGCAGCTAACGTGGCTTGAACAATGAGCATCCAACGGGAGCGCACACGATCAACCGCATGGAGGAAACGCGTGCGGGGCCTCACTTTCTGACGCAACTTGTTTGCTGCGCGGGAGGCCGGATGTAGGTACGTATTGCGAAAATCTTGGAAATCCGGGCGCGGATTATCCTCGACGAATTGCGTTTCCTTAGCTTCGACGAGGTCGTCGACATGCGCGGGACCAATGTCCTCTAGATTCCTGGCAGCTGCGGCGTCCTTATCTTCCCCACCAGCCATGCCAGCCATGCCGAAGTCACCATCCTCATGTAAAAAACTGTGCGCTTTTTATGTACCCGTTGTGCTGTTGTGCACTCTTATGTGCCCGCTGAATCTCTGTGCGCGATTAAAGACCCAACTCTGGCAGCGCGGATTCATCACTGTCACGCAGCAACGCCATCATGCGATCGAATTCATCATCCTCGCCGATAGCCTTAGCAGCCTTAGCCAACGCTGCGAAGGCGCGGAGCACACCACGATTCGGCTCGTGCTCCCACGGAATGGCTCCGAACCCCTTCCAGCCGTTTCCACGCAGCAGGTCCAGACCGCGGTGGTAACCAGTGCGAGCGAAGGCATAGGCCTGAATCTCCTGACCCTCGGACAAGGCGCTTTCAGCCAAATCCGCCCAAGCCTGGGAATCGCGCGGGCATGCGCGAACCACGGCCTCCGGGCTTGCGCCACCGTTGCGGGCAGCAACGGCCTCGTCAAGAACGGGGAGCTTCACGGGAGCAGGAGCCATCATGTCATTGAGTTTCATGCGTCCTATTGTGCCAGGCATCACGTGGCGATGGCAGGGGCTCAGTAGGTGACTCCCTGTTGGCAACGGCGGGCACAGCGTGGTGGTACAACGTCGGCAAGCGCCAGATGACGACCAACTAGCGTTCCCCGACTACTCCGGGCAGCTCGGCTTCGTCGAATCCAACGACTCACCATTTTCCAGCTTGGTCGCAACAAAATCGGCCACTCGGGCGCACGCTTCCATCAGCATCCAACCCGACAGTTGGACAGAGAGGTCACGCTCCTTAATCGCCGAACCACGAACCGCGCCACCGACTGATTGCGCAACCGAACCGCCCTGTGGGAACTGAGCATTATCGTTCCAATCTGCGGGGAAAAGCGGCAGGCCATCAACCTCGAGGCGGTGGTACCAGCACTTCTCCCCCGAAGCCAGAACCAGTCGGCGAGCAATACGGGCCGCCGCGCGATTCATGCGATTGTCTCCAGGCAAACGCACCGCCGCATCGGCGAGGTATCGCACGAGGATGCCGTTGAACAGACCACCATCGCCGCCACCGGCACCGGCGATGACATTGTCGGTGGTCGCCAAATCCTTTGCCACCGCGTGGATGAGGTTTTGCACGCGCGTGAAATACTTCGTCGCCTGTTCACGCTGGCCGTGTGCCCGAAGAGCAAGTCCCACTTCGAGGCAAGCGCCAATCATGACACCCTGGTTGTACGTAAACATGCCCTTCTGCACGACGGCACCTGCCATGGACAAGCGAATGCCGTCGTAGAGCAGCCCTGAGTCCGACAGGAGGTTGGCGTAAACCCAATCGATAAGTTCCTCTGCCTCCTTGATACGGCCAGCCCGGGCCAGAGCGATGGCTGCAGGACCGTTCGAGGGGACGTTGAAGAAGAGGTCCTGCTCACGCCACGGCAGCACACCCGTGGACTCCTGCCGACCATCACCCAAGCATGAAATCAGCCGTGCTGTCGTCTTCTTGGGCACCGATGCGCCGAGGACCGCGTCGGCACGCCCGAGCGCCAACGCCATCCACGCGCGATCGTCGTAGTACTTGTTCTTGGTCAGCAGCGTGAGGTTGCGAATGCGGATACCCCGAGTGGTCTGGCGGATAGCGCGGTACTTCTCCTTAGAAGGCACGCGCTTGGCTGCGTCTACCAGGCAGTCGAGATACTGCGCCTGCCACCAGTAATGCCAGTTGATGAAGACCTTATGTCGCAGCGGCGCGGGCCAGGAAGCCATTGCCAAATTCGTGCCCGGAAGACCCCACAGCTTCGCCGCATGACGGTTGCGAATCGCCTGTTCAGCCACGTCCGCACGATAGGCCCACGTTTCGGCCTCCGGACGCGACATTTTTAGAACCACTGGCTCTCCTTAAAACGGCTGTGAAACAGCTCTAAAACAGCCTTCGAAATAAAACACCTAAGCAGACAATTACCAGGCCGCGGTGATATCTGCATGAGTACGAATCCAAGAGTGCATGGCAATACCCGCCGCTACCCCCGCATTTATCGAACGCGTCGAGCCAAATTGGGCAATCGACACCGTCAAATCCGCCGCCTGCTGTGCTTCTTCAGTCACTCCCGGCCCCTCCTGGCCGAAGAGCAAAAGACAACGCTCGGGCAACTCAACGGTTTCGATGGGTACGGAGCCCGGCACATTGTCCACGGCCACGACAGCCAAATCATGCTCGCGCGCCCAGCTAATGACCTCCGACACCGTCTCGTGGTGCAGCAAGTGCTGGTAGCGGTCAGTCACCATCGCGCCGCGACGATTCCAACGCTTGCGCCCCACGATGTGCACGGCCTCCACCAGGAAGGCATTTGCGGTGCGTACCACGGTGCCGATGTTGGAGTCATTCTCAAAATTCTCGATGGCGATATGCAACGGATGACGACGCTTATCCAGCTCCGCGACGATAGCCTCCATCGTCCAGTAGCGGTAGGCATCGACGACATTACGTCGGTCGCCCTCATCCAGAAGCTGCTCATCGTATTCTGGGCCGGTCGGCCGGGGTTCGTTCGGGTGCTCCTGCTCCCACGGCCCCACCCCGACACGAGCCTCAAACCATTCCGTCGGCCCCTTCCCGGGCTCAGGCGCGGTCAAGAGCCAACAGCCCCTCGACCAGGAACAACTGCGCCACGGTGTAGGTGTCCATCACTGCCGCATTCAGAAGCTTGCCGACGACGCCCTCCTCCGCAAACATCTTTCGAGCCATCAGTAGCGTGTCGGAGACGAGGAACAGGTTGCCACCGTGGCCGAGGCCGTAGGCGGCATCGGCAATCGGCAGGCCGGTCTGCTCATCAGTACCGACAGCACCGGCACCCTCCAGCAGCGCCGGGTCATCGGCCAGTGCGGAGGTCACAGCCAGCAGCGGACCGTAGCCAACAGCAGCGGGCAGCGCCTCGGGCTTTACAGCACCGACCAGCGGTACCGAACCAGCCCACAGTGGGAAGCGAATGGCAGCACGCAGCGCGCTAATCCGAGCTCCGGCACGCCACAGCAGCACGTGGTAGGCAACCTGGTTAACTGCGAACGGCACAGAACCGCGGTTCAGGTTCGGCTTATTCGGCATGAGAATCAAGTCGCCCAGCCAACCGCCGGCGAGGCCGATGAGCAGGGTGGTCGTCGTAAAGCGAGACGTCTCGTGGCGACGGCGCCAAACATTGGCCGCCAACAGTGGCATGAGGACAGTCTTGGAAACTCGACGTGGAGTCTCCCAACCGAAGGCACTGGAGACAACGTTGACCGCACTGGCGGCGATATAGCCGGCACGTTCTGGGGCACGGCGGGTGTCGGAGCTCGCGCTGGCGATACCGACGAGTGCGCCGAGACCCTCGCCCGTGCGACGCACAAACATGTCAGCGACGGTTTCCTTGGTGCCGGGAAGTTTGGTCATGGTGAGCTTGGACAGGAGTCCTGCGCGCTTGGTGGTCATGGGGATGTTCCTCTTTCGTGGGACTGCGTTGGGGCGGGGTGGATCGGGGCGAGGGGCGGTGAGCTGGGTGAGGCTAGGCGAAAAATCTAGCGCTCAGACTCTTAGGCCAGACCCAAGTCATCCAAACCGAGCAGGTAACGGTACTCCAGGCCTTCAGCCTTGATGACCTCGCCGGCACCCGTCGCGCGGTCAACCACCGTGGCGACACCGACAACCTCAGCACCGGCCTCACGTAGGGCAGCGACGGCGGTCAGCGGAGAGTTGCCCGTGGTGGTGGTGTCCTCAACAACCAGGACCTTCTTGCCCACAATGTCCGGCCCCTCGATGCGGCGCTGCATGCCGTGCTTCTTGGCTTCCTTACGCACCACAAAGGCATCAATTGGACGCCCTTCGGCGTGCATGACAGAGGTAGCCACCGGGTCCGCGCCAAGCGTCAGACCCCCGACGTGCGCGTAGTCCCAGTCGGCAGTGAGCTCCCGTAGCAGGGAACCAATCAGACGCGAGGCCTCATGATGTAGGGTGGCGCGGCGCAGGTCAACGTAGTAGTCAGCCTCACGTCCAGACGACAGCGTGACCTTGCCATGAACAACCGCCAGCTCCTTGACCAACTCGGCCAAACGCTGCAGCTTCTCCTGATTGACATTGCTCGTGTGGATGCTCATCTGAGGTTGTCTCCTAAATAAACGACTGTGTGCTCAAGGATATGTCTGGTTCTACTCGTCCGCGGAATCAGGGGTTGCGCCCTTGTCCTCGGATACAGATTCGGTGGGGTCGTCGCTGCTGTCGAGGTCTGGGGCGGCGTCGGTAAAAATACTGGCGGGCTTCACATTTGATCGCACCACACGCCCCTGGCTCGAGCGCATCCGGCTATGTTCGGGGTCCTCACCAAGCGCAGGAATCTGCTGGCCAGAATCCCCAATGTCCTCCGACTCACCAACGTTTGCACCCATCTTTCGTGCCGTTGACCGCGAAGGCAGCGCCGTCGGATCCAGCGGTATATCCCGCGTAGGGCGCCACGACGAACCGTCAATCGCCTGCACCACCGTGGGTTGCGCATTGCTTTGCGACGGCCACTGCGAATCATCCGTGGTTGCATCCGCGGTAGCAGCGGACGAGGATGAAGGAGAATCTGCGTAAACAATTTCCTCAACATCCAGCGGCTCTTCGCCCTTGCTATTCTGCGCGCTGTGACTCTGGGCATGCCCGTTCTGTGAGCTGTGATCCTGCGATTCGTGGTTAGCAGAACCGTTGCGACGCTGATCTGGTACCGCGTGCAAGTGCCCACGCCCGGTTCCATCCGAAATCAAGGAACCAGAGTCAACGGACTGCTCGGTGAGCTGCAAACGAGTGGGATCCCACTGATTAGTGTCCGGAGCGACGGTTTCGCCTTCCGCTGGTGGCAACCTGCGTGCAATGTCGGAGAAGTCCGACAGCGATGCCAGTGCACCGTCCCAGTCCTCTGGCACTGAATTATCAATCAGCTGAGCCAAGGACCAGGAGTTTTCGGACCACATGCGGGTAATGGCCGGGTGTACGTCGGCAAGCATGCGGGTTGCACGGTCGTCGAAGATGCGATGAATGAGCTCTGGGTCGGTAGCTGCGACTACCAGGCCGGCTTCGGTAGCTACGTGAGGCAGCGTCGTGCCGCCGCTGCGGCGCAACTCGAAAACCTCATCGCTGGATACAGAGCGGCGGATGGCGATGGTGGTGATGCCGCCGACATCGGCGAGGTGCATTTCCCGGCCAAAGGCGAAACCGGAGACCACGGCCTTGGCATCGCCGTCCGGCGTACGCTGCCAGTACGACGGCAGCTCATGGTCCACACGGTTGTAGACAGAATTACGTTCCTGCGCCCAGGCCTTCCGCAGGTGACGCACACGGCGACCGCTGATACGTCGACGGACAGGGGCCACTGACTGCTGCTGGGCGCGCTGCGGTTGCGCGGGCGGGGTGGACTCAGTGGGCAGGGTGGCCTGGGTGCGCGCCGCACGATCGGATGGTTGCGGTACTTCGCCAGTCTCGGCATCTTCGCCGGCTGCAGCCCGGAATTCTGTACCGCCAACAGTTCCAGTGCGAGCGTCAGCAGCGGTGGTGCTGTCGGCCCCTGTGGCAACGGCATCGCCTACTAAACCTGTCTCGGGCTGATCCGCGGTATCGGTATCTTCAGCAGTCACCGACTCGGCTGGCTCCGCGCCAGGCCCTGCTCCAGATTCTGTGCCAGACTCCGCGCCGCTTCGGAGAGTCACGTCCGTTCCCGCATTCAGATCAGCTGCTGCTTCCGATGTTTCGGCAGCACCCGCGTCTTCTGTTGCTTCGGGCATTTCAGCAGTGGCCGCCGGCTCGATTCCCGAGACAGATTCAGGCTCCGTCGGTGTCTTTTCTACAGCTGAAGTCCCCAGTTCTGTCGTCGAAACCTCAGTTTCAGAATCAACTTCAGCGGCGCTATCGGTCTCAGCGGCAACCTCAGAGTCAGCGTCAGCTGCGACATTCGGTCTCGCCACAGAAGTTGTCTCGGGGCTGCCTTGCTCCGAAGAATCCGACTGTTCGGACACAACATCTTCTGCCGCCACACCGGTTACTTCGCCGGTGGAGTCCGAGGGCTCGTCGTAAAGCGATGGCGATGACGGAGACGCCACAGCAGTCTCACTTGTGCTGCGACGGCGGCGGTCGACAACGAACAGCGCGACTGCGGCGATGATGAGAATCGCTGCGAGGGTGAATACTAGGGGAATCATTAATCTCCTAGCTTAAGCCAGAAGCCGTTCTATTTGGTCAGCGACAAGATGCCGTCCCCCGTCTGGCGCAATACCAATGCCCGAGGCGAGAGCGTTCAGGACTCTCTAGGACGGTAAAGGGCGAGGGGCAAAAGCCACATGGACGGCACATCTGGGGCCCTGGGGCGGTCGCCCTGGCCCGGGCCCGCTTAGAAGCGGACGATAGGCAGGCTCGGATCGCCAGCCCACTGGGACCAGCCACCGACATACAGAGAGGCGCCCGTGATGCCCGCTTCTTCCATAGCCTGAATGAACAGCGAGGAATGAAGACCGGAACCGGAGTAGACCGCTACATTGCGACCGTCTTCGATACCGACGGAGGCAAAGCGCTCACGGAGCTGCTCAACAGGCAGGAAGGAGCCGTCGGCATTTTGCAGACTGCGAGCCGCCAGGTTCACGGCACCCGGGATGTGACCCGCCTGCAGATCGACGCGCTCACTACGACCTTCAAAACGGCTGGGCTCACGCGCATCCACCAAAATTCCACGCTCAGACCAGGTGCGTACGTCATCGAGGCTGGCAACAGGCATATTGCCTTCACTCACCGCAATCGTTCCAGGCCGCGGCAGATTTCCGGGCCCGAAGGCAGTCTCGTTTCCATCTGCTTCCCAAGCAGCTAACCCACCGGTGAGGACACGCACATTCTCCAAACCTGCCCAGCGCAGAATCCACCAAGCGCGTGACGCGAACAGTCCATCGCCCGCGTCGTAGACGATCACCAGATGCTCCGAGCGGACTCCCCATCGACGGACGGCATCGCGCACACGCTCGATATCCGGCAACGGGTTGCGACCAGCTTCTCGGCTTGGAACACCTGCTAGGTCCAACTCGGGATCACAGAACACGGCCAGTGGGATGTGAGCCGTGGCGTAGGAGTCATATGGTTTTTTAGCACGCGACCAGCGTGCGTCAACGACGACGATACGACCGCCGCCGGCAATCTTGTCACGAAGCTCTTGTACCGAGATGGATGTTGTCATAATTCCGGATTCTAAATCGATTGACTTGGTAGCGCGATATGTACGTTATTAAAACTAGGAGCTTGGGAGGGTACCTGAACATGCTGTCCACCTGGCCGTTTTCACCTCATGCACAGGACATGGAATCGGCCGTGCCACCGCAGAAAAACTGCTGCACTATGCCGCCAGCGTCGGCCTCCTTTCCCAACCGCTTCATTAACGCAAAGCTGACTACGAAACGGAAGATCAACCTCTAAGCCAGGCCTCTGCCTCCCAATCCGACTACCCACCGGGATCCGGCCCCGTCTCGCCATTGCCATCCACTGTGTCCCCCGCCCGTTTCTCTCGCGCTTTACGACGCAACCAGCGCCCCGGGCTATCGAACGTATCGGGGTCCTCATTGGATTCCGCTTTCCGGTTTCCTTCCTTGTCTTTCGGGGGCACCCAGACCACACGATCAGTAGAGGCCGGCTCACACTCCCCGCTAACCCCGTCCCCTTCGTCAGTTCCTAGAATCTCCGGCACCTCATCCGGCCGGAGCGTCCACCAAGCATTTTCATCACATCGAGCATCATCGATCTTTCGATGCGTACCCGGATCCACCAACGTGAGATTATCCAGGTCAGTGCCACCACCGGAAGCCCACGACTGCACATGGTGAACATCGCACATAGCTCCCGGAGTGCCCATGCCCGGCGCGGAGGAACCTCCTTCCTCTCCAAGAAGGGCCAGATACTGCGGCAAAGTCCCCAGCCTGCGGGATCGACCAAAGTACAAGGTCTGCCCCTCATTCCCCAAGACTTGGAGGAACGAATTTCTATCGACCATCTGTTGCACGGCCTGACTAATGGAAATTCGCACTCCCGCGTCTGAGACCGCTTTACCCGATCCAGGAAGTACAAAATCTTCCCCCTCAGGCAGGGAGACTCCAGCTAACGCTGCCACATCTGCGATATGCGCGACGGTGACCACCGATGTCGTCCCCCGCGCCGGCTGAAGCTCACCGCCCGGTTGAAAGCCCCCATTCACCGCCGCTTCCACGGCATCATGGAAACGCTGCTCCGGATTCCGCTGGTCATCGGCACCTTCTTCGAGCAACCCGCCAGGTCGCGCATAATCTGCCTGCAGCCTTTTGAGCACCGCCGCAAACGAAGGCGTAACCACACCGCTCAACCGGCTCATGCCATCCGGCCCTTGAGCACCGATTTTTAGGCTTCGTTTCCGAGAACGGTCCTCATCCGTATACGGGTCATCAACCCCCAGCATCGCCCGCAGACGGTTCGGCAATTTATTGAGATCATCAACACGGATTTTGTCCACTAAATCTGCAATGTGCTTGTCCAGCAGCCTAGACAGCTGTGCATGCTCCGTTGCCGGCAGCTCGCGAACGGCTTTGTCAATCTTCGCAACAGCATCCGCACCGACAACACCTTCCTCAACTTTCTGACGAAGGTTCGGCATTCGCACATCCTCATTCGCCGGAGCAAACGGATCAACATTCCTACTCAGACGTCCGACGACATTGATACGCTGCCTCGCTTCTGCTCGCGAGATTCGCATCTCCTGCGCTAGCCACGCGATTCTTCGGTGCTCCGCGCTGGGCATCCGCCCCTTCATCGTCTCCACATAAGTCGCATCAATTACTGCGAGTCGTTTTCGCGCTTTCTCAATCGACTTATATGCATCGTGCGCATGATCCGGTGCAAGTACTTCGAAGTTCTCCACGATGACTGTCGACAGAGCTTCAAACTGCGCAACCGCATCTAAAACCTGCGATGTCGAAAGCGGTCCACCGCCGTTTGACGCCGATGGTGTAGACATTTCCCCACCCCCTTTTAAAACGCTAGCAATCCGAATCCCCAAATGGACTAACTAATTTCCCTCCCCCACATTATCGCACACCCATTCGACACACCACAACCCCTTACGTCAACTTTTTCGAATCTTTTTCCGAAAAACTGCCACGCTCCCGACCTAAACACCCCACCAACCCGCGCAGTCCCCCACCATCCGCCCTGCCCCACCAACCCGCGCAGCCCCCACCAAAAACTGCACGCCGAAAACCTAAAACCGCACCACCATCACATCATGGTCCGGGAAGCTCGAGCGCCCCACTAGCTCAAATCCCGCCTTCACATAAGCTTTCGCCGCCCGTGGGTTGGCATCATGGACAGCCAGACTAACCCCCGGATACCCCAGCTCACGTGCATACTCAAGGAGTCCTGCAATCATCGGCTGCGACAGCCTGCGCCCAACAACACCCGGACGCAACGCAATCGCTACCTCAGGAATCCCATTTTCCACGAACCCGTACCCCGGATCGTCCTGCGTAAACGTACGCAGCCAGGCCGCCCCCACCGGCACTTCATAGCTCTCGTGCTCTTCGCTTGACGACGAATCCCCGCGCTCCAACCATTCCGTCTTAATGGCGGCCGCACTGTAGGTAGCCTCGCGAGAAACCCTCGGTTCAAATGGGTCAGTGCGGGTCATGTCGCTACTGAGCGACTCGAGGTCAGCGTCGTCAAGCGAAGTGGCGAAAAGGATAACCCCGCCCTGACTCGCGTCCCACTGGTCGACGTATTGACGCCTCGTGACTACATAATCTTTCGGCAGTGGCTGACTTTCATCTCCGAATGTTTCCGTTAGTTCGTCCATCCAGGCAATGAAGGGGAGGTCGGAGTCTGTCGCTGGTCGCCACTGAAAGTTAGTCATATTTGCGCACTATACCGGCGCACTCCAGACTGACCGGAATGCAACAAGCCCACACGGTCGGTCACAAGACACATAAATCTGGACAATAAAAGCACAAAAAAGGGCGGTTCAGGAGAAAACTCTCTCAAACCGCCCCAACAAACAGACAGCCTGCTCAGCAGTAATCGCCCTGAGTATCAGGCGCCCTAGATTCGGGCTACGCCATCCTCGTCATAGCCGACAACCTTCAGCGACTCGCCATCGTCAGCAACCGTGACCTCTACGCGGTCACCATCGCGAACATCACCGGCGAGCAGTCGACGTGCCAGCTCATCGCCGATTGCCTTCTGCACCAGACGACGCAACGGACGGGCGCCGTAGGCCGGGTCGTAGCCGCGCTCCGACAGCCAATCCAGTGCCTCATCGGAGACATCCAGCACCAGACGACGTGCCTCCAGGCGTTCTGCCAGGTTGCGAACCTGAATGTCCACAATGCCGCGCAGCTGCTCGGAGGTCAGTGGATCGAAGATCACTACATCGTCGAGACGGTTGATGAACTCCGGCTTGAAGGCCATCTTGACCGCATCCATGATCTGCTCATGCGTACCACCAGCACCGAGGTTGGAGGTCAGAATCAGAATCGTGTTTCGGAAGTCCACGGTTCGGCCCTGACCATCGGTCAGGCGACCCTCATCGAGCACCTGCAGGAGCACATCGAACACGTCCGGGTGAGCCTTCTCGACCTCGTCGAAAAGCACGACGGTGTACGGACGGCGACGAACAGCCTCGGTGAGCTGACCGCCAGCGTCGTAGCCGACGTATCCAGGAGGAGCACCAATCAGACGAGCGACAGAGTGCTTCTCGCCGTACTCGGACATATCGATGCGCACCATCGCACGCTCATCGTCGAAGAGGAACTCCGCCAGCGCCTTGGCCAGCTCTGTCTTACCAACGCCAGTTGGACCGAGGAACAGGAAGGAACCAGTCGGACGGTTCGGATCGGCAACACCCGCACGCGAACGGCGGACGGCATCGGAGACAGCCTCCACAGCGGCATTCTGACCAACAACGCGACGGCCGAGGTTGAGCTCCATTTCGAGCAGCTTCTCGGTCTCACCCTGCATCATCTTGCCAGCCGGGATACCCGTCCAGGCGGAGACAACCTCAGCGACTTCCTGAGGCGTGACCTCCTCCTTGAGCATGGAGTTTTCCTCTGCGTCAGCGACCGATTCCTCGGCGGCCTCCAGCTTCTTCTCCAACTCAGGGATGCGCCCGTAGCGCAGCTCTGCGACGCGCCCGTAGTCACCTTCGCGCTCAGCCTTTTCGGACTCAGTGCGCAGGGCATCGAGCTCTTCTCGAACGGAGCGGACATCATCAATCGAGGACTTCTCGTTCTGCCAGCGAGTCTTCAGAGCGTTGAGCTTCTCGCGCTCATCTGCAAGTTCCTCACGGAGCTTGTCCAGACGCTCCTTCGACGCGATGTCAGTTTCCTTCTCCAGGGCCATTTCCTCGATTTCGAGGCGGCGCACGATGCGTTCCGCGGAGTCGATTTCCTCCGGCGAGGAGTCAATCTCCATACGCAAACGCGATGCGGCCTCATCAACCAGGTCGATAGCCTTATCCGGCAGGAAGCGGGATGTGATGTAGCGGTCCGACAGCGTTGCTGCAGCCACTAGCGCGGAGTCCTGGATGCGAACACCGTGGTGGACCTCGTAGCGTTCCTTCAGACCACGCAGAATACCAATGGCGTCCTCAACGCTCGGCTCACCGACAAAGACCTGCTGGAAACGACGCTCCAGCGCAGCATCCTTCTCGATGTACTTGCGGTACTCATCCAGGGTCGTCGCACCGACCAGACGCAGCTCACCACGAGCCAGCATCGGCTTAATCATATTGCCCGCATCCATCGAGCCATCACCCGTGGCACCAGCGCCAACGATGGTGTGAATCTCATCGATGAAGGTAATAATCTGACCGTCGGATTCCTTAATCTCGTCCAGAACCGCCTTCAGGCGCTCCTCGAACTCACCGCGGTACTTCGCACCGGCGACCATAGAGCCCAGATCCAGGCTCATCAGCGTCTTGCCCTTCAGAGATTCCGGCACATCACCTGCAACAATGCGTCGTGCCAGCCCCTCTACAATGGCCGTCTTACCAACGCCCGGCTCACCAATGAGCACCGGATTGTTCTTGGTACGACGACTCAAGACCTGTACCACGCGACGAATCTCCGCATCGCGGCCAATAACTGGGTCAATCTTGCCCTCACGTGCCCGCGCGGTTAAGTCCGTCGCATACTTTTCCAGAGCCTGGTACTGCTCTTCTGGATTCTCCGTTGTTACCTTCCTCGATCCACGCACACTAGTCAGCGCACCCTTTAACGCCTCGGCAGTAGCACCCGCCGACTGCAGCACAGTTGCCGCCTCCGACTGGCCAGTTGCTACACCGATAAGCAGAATTTCCGTGGAGACATACTCATCTCCAAGCTCCCCCGCCAGCTCCTCGGCGGCGTTCAGAGCATTAACGGCGTCCCTATTAAACTGCGGGTTCGCCATATTCGCCCCGCTTGCCGACGGGTACCCCGCGACCAACTCCTTAGCGCGGGTCAAAACCCCGGAAGGATTAACGCCCGCTGCTTCAAGCAGTGGAGCCGCAATACCCTCCTTTTGCTCCAGCAGTGCTACCAGAATGTGCCCAGGCCGGATATCCGGGTTACCCGCGCTGGTCGCGGCCTTCATAGCTTCCTGGAGAACTTCTCCAGTCTTAGTTGTTGGTGTAAAACTCATAACTTGCGCCCCTTTGGCTCAACTTTGTCATTCACTACCCATAACGTACTCAGCCTTGAGTCTGTTCCACTCAACTTCAAATTTTTCAATTTCCCGACCGTGATTCACACCACACCTATAGCAAAAAGGATTGAGCTCAGCAGCGTCGTTAAGCGTAGTAGCGCGCCGGAAAGCACTAGAAAACGTTGGAAAGCTCCAGAAACCACGTGCGAACACACTCCGACACACCGCCCGACGTCCTCACCAGCACACTCCCGCCGGATTCAACTTCCCCCATGTGAGTGATGGGTGGACAGCGCACTCATACTGTTTTGGTTACCCTGGTAGGTGACATTCCTTCATTCTCACGAAAGGACTCGAATGAACATCGAGCAGGCACGTCAGATGACTGAGGGCAAGGGCTTCATCGCCGCTCTCGACCAGTCCGGTGGATCTACCCCGAAGGCTCTGCGCCTGTACGGCATCAACGAGGATCAGTACTCGAACGAAGATGAAATGTTCGACCTGGTTCACCAGATGCGTACCCGCATCATCACTTCCCCGTCCTTCAACTCTGAGCAGATTATTGGCGCGATTCTCTTCGAGCAGACCATGGATCGCGACATTGAGGGAATCCCGACCGCTCAGTACCTGTGGGAAAAGAAGGGCATCGTCCCGTTCCTGAAGACTGACAAGGGCCTGGCAGACAAGGAAAACGGCGTTCAGCTTATGAAGCCGTGCCCGGGCCTGGATGAGCTGCTGGAGCGCGCTGTCGCTAAGGGCATCTTCGGTACCAAGATGCGTTCCTTCATTGCCGAGGCAAACGAAGAGGGCATCAAGGCCAACATTGCCCAGCAGTTCGAGTTCGGCAAGCAGGTTCTGTCCCACGGTCTGGTTCCGATTCTGGAGCCGGAGGTCGACATCAACGCTGCTGACAAGGCAGAGGCTGAGGACATCGTCCTGCGCGAGCTGCTCGCTGGCCTGGATGACCTGGCTGATGACCAGAAGGTCATGATCAAGGTTTCCATCCCGACCAAGGATGACCTGTACAAGCCGCTGATTGAGCACCCGAAGGTCATGCGCGTTGTCGCCCTGTCCGGTGGCTACGAGCGCGAGGACGCCAACGAGCGCCTGTCCCGCAACCACGGCATGATTGCTTCCTTCTCCCGTGCACTGTCTGAGGGCCTGTCCGCTCAGCAGTCCGACGAAGATTTCAACGCAACTATGGCTGAGTCCGTCAAGGGCATCTACGAGGCTTCGATTTCCTAATCGTCCGCGCTGTGCATTTGCGCTTCGCTGTGCATCTGCGCTTGTGCACGCCTCTAGGTAGCCGCTAGCGCAATTAAAAACTCCCGCACCAAGAAAACCTGGTGCGGGAGTTTTTCTGTCGGCGCCTCTGCCCTTACGACAGCACCGTCCTACACCGAGCGCTTCGCAACAGCTGCTTTACGACGCGCATTCACACCACCAATGACAACCGGTAGCACGGAAATTGCAATGACCAGCAACATGATCTTGTCGATGGAACTGGTGATTCCCGGAATGTTGCCCAGCAGCACACCAACAGCGACCATACTGGCGACCCAGCCAATCGCACCGGTGACATTCCAGCCGATGAACTTTCCGTAGGGCATATTCGCAGTGCCCGCCGCCAGCGGAACGTAGGTGCGCACAATGGGAACAAATCGCCCCAGCACCAACGACAGTGGTCCGTACTTGGCAAAGAACTTCTCGGCCGCTTCCAGCCGATTAGTTCGGAGCACCTTGGCATTGTCGCTGAACAGTTTGCGGCCGAAGGAGTGGCCTAAGAAGTAACCGACTTGATCACCCAGCACCGCGGCAATAATACCGATAACCAGCACCTGCCAAGTGTGGACATCTAGCTCTGACCTTAAGACGGCAGCAGTGACCAACAGCGAGTCACCGGGCAGAAAAGGAAAGAGCACACCGGACTCAATAAAGATGATGAGTCCAAGCCCCGCAAGCACCCAAGGGCCAAACCCCTGGAGTAGAGCTTCGGGGTCTCCGATACCGGAGAGGAATCCAGAAAAATCCATAACGGCAATCTTTTCAGCAACAACTATCGATTCTGCTGAGCTAATTAGAGTATTTTGCTGAGAGTTTTTCTGGGTACTGTGTTTTAATCGCGCCCCTGATAGTCAAATACCGGCAGCGACCAGCCACGCCAAAGCGCCGCTAGTCGAATGAACAGTGCGGACAGCACCGCACAGATGATGTTGATGTTCTCGTGCAGGCCAACCATGTCGAGCACGTAGTAAAGCGTCGCCGCGACGACTGCGATGGAGGCATAGAGCTCCTTTTGAAACACCAGCGGGACGCGGTCACACATCAGGTCGCGGAGCACACCTCCAAACGCACCGGTAAGAACGGCGCCGACAATAGCGATGATGACGCCGTGCCCCATTTCCATGGCCACGCGGGCACCAATGATGGAAAACGCCGACAAGCCGATTGCGTCAGCGACCAAGAACACGACCCGAAAGTGCTTCATCAGGAAGTCGGCCAACAGCACCGTAATCAGTGCTGCACCGACGATAACCAGCAAATATTGCGGGCTTGCAACCCACACCAACGGATAGTGACCGAGAATGACATCGCGCAGGGTACCGCCGCCGATAGCAGTCATGCACGCAATTGTTGAAACTCCAAAGAGATCCATGCGCATTCGACCGGCCGCTAGTGCGCCGGTGACGCCTTCAGCCGTAATTCCGATGACCCAGAGGATGTGGAGCAGCATGATAAGAAATATAAATGACTTCGCCCGAATCGGTAGAACTATAGGCTAATATCCCGCAATCTTCGCCCCCTCGACTCGGCCCTCTTCATCGCTTCCCAGCTAGCCCTGATCGCGAATCTCCAGCACCGGAATCGAGCGACGAATCCGCTCCACCTCCGCTATATCCACATCGGCCACAAGCAACTGCGGGTCGTAGCCCGCCGAGGCAATAACTCCGCCGTCCGCATTGACCAACATGGAGTGCCCCGCGCCGGTCGGCCCCTCATCTTTCCCCGCGGCCTTCGCCCCATCAGGCCGGGCCGCATCGACTGCCGCAATCACACAAGTGCTATCCAGTGCGCGTGCCGACACCAGCGTCTGCCACTGCCTTACCTTGCCCGGGCCGTCATTCCACGATGCAGGCAGCGCGATGACCTCTGCGCCCAGGTTGGCCAGTTGAATGAATTGCTCCGGGAACCTGATGTCAAAGCATGTCGCAAGACCGAGGGCGACCGACGATCCGTCGGCAAGCGGGACATCACAGACCACGTGCGCGTTGCCCGGCGCGACAGTATCCGATTCGCGAAACCCAAAAGCGTCGAAGAGGTGGAGTTTGTCGTAGAACTCGACACCGGGGCCGTCCTCATCACGCCAAGCCAGAAGCAGCGAGTTGAAGACGCGGTGCATCGTCTTACCGTCGCGTTCCACTTCATCTGCCGGGCGGAACATGCCGACCACCACGCTGATTCCGGCATCGTGAGCGGCCTGCGAGACCTCCGCTACGAACCTATCGCTGCTGGACTCCGCCACGACATCCAGGCGACCGGAATTGAACGCCTTCATCGTGGCCTCGGGGAAAACCACCAAATCGGCGTTGTCCTGTGCTGCCCGCGCGATAGTCACCTTCACCGCGTCCAGATTCTCTTCAACCGACGCTGACAATTCCAACTGAGCCAGTGCAATACGCATGCCTAAATGCTACCGACTACCCCGGATTGACCGCCCTGAAGTTATCCACAGCGCGGCTTCCTGCGTTGCTTCCGCTCAGAGTTATCCACAGTTCGCTGAAGATGGTCTTCCGCTGCCTTACTCCACCCAGCAGAATCAAAAACATGGCCGAACACATCACAGTAAACCCAGCTCAACTATCCGCCTTAAGTCGTTCCTACCAGCAGATTTCCACTCGTATTGATGGCCTTTCCACCATCGTCGCAGCTGCCCCAGGAAGCGCCGAGCTCACCTCTGCCCTGCCCGGTTCACGGATTGTCCCCGCTGTCTCCACTACTTGTGGGAAGTGGTCGGAATCATTGCTTGCCGCGTGCACAAACATCGACGTTATTGCGCAGGCTGCCGATGCCCTCGCTGTCAGCGCTCTCGCGCACGAGCATGACCAGTCCGCCGCCTTGGAAAAGCTGTCATGGTCACGGTAGGCGAAGCACTGCTGTGGCATGTGGATTCGCTGGAGACGCTTGCCCGGGCACTGCGTTCCGGGGCACGCGCCCTCGCCGATTCCGCCGACAGTTCCCAGGGCGCACTCAACGCGCTCTCAGAGGACGACTTCGCCGGCGACAACCGCAGCGCCGCCGAGATTTCTGTCACCCACAGCTCCACGCGTCTGCGCCGGAGCAGCGTCGCGCTCGAACGTCTCGCCGCCTGCTGCAGCGACACCGCCGCCATGCTTAACGACGTCATCCGCGAACTTACCGCCGCGGTAAACCAGGCAACCAACCTGGGGTTTCAGGTGAACCTGGTTTCTGGTGCGGTGACTCCGCCAGAGGGCATGCTGTCCACGATTGCGCGCAGCCTCGTTCATCCCAAAATTCCTTCCGGGCCTTTCACCATGGCCGAATGGCGTGCAACCTCGCAGCTTCGGATTCAGTCGGCTTTGGCTGAACTCAACCGACTCGATGAGAAGGCGGCGGGCGCAATATCAGCTCTTTCACCACTGGTGGCAAGCGGAGTTAGCGGCTCGGGTAGATTGCAGCCATCACAGGCTGGCAGTGGTACTGGCAACCCTGCTGACAGAGGGCTTGACGGTGGTTGGGACTTGGAAGTTGGGAGCGGATTGACTGGGGCGTATTCGAGTAGACCGCTATCGGAGATAGACGCTGCCATGTCCGCTCGCGCCCGGGCTTTGGGGCTGCCTCCTGGACAACTATTGGAGTCCTCGCCTGGACATTCTGCGATTGCGTTCGGTGACGTTGAGCGAGCATCGACTGTGATTACTCTCGTCCCCGGCACCAGCTCTAGCGCGGAGGACGCTAGCAGGCAGTTCGAGCGCGTAGCCGCGACCTTCCACGCCGCCGGTGACGATCCGGAGGATGTGGCGGTGGTGTTGTTTTCCTATGACGCGCCACCCGACCTCCGTGAGGCCATACGCACCGAGTATCACAATTTTGCCGCTGAGCGCCTGCAGCACTTGCAAGCTGGTTTGATTGAGCGTTCCGGTGGCGTCGATAGTGGTGACACTGCGATCGCCGGTGGCCTTACTAGCCACGGCACGTCTCCGAATCAGCGGCACGTTGTCGCCGGCTATAGCTATGGGGCGACGGTGGTCTCGCAGGCCTCCCTTGGTAGTGGCCTCTACACGGATAGGGTGCTGCTCATAGCTCCACCAGGTGTTGGCCCCGGACTGGAACGCGCAAACGACATGAAACTACTCAAGCCGGACGGCACAGTCCGACCCGAATATGAAAATAAGCACCGTGTGGCAGTGGCGACATCCCCGATGGACCCCATTCGTATTCCTGCCGAACTGGGGATTCATGGGAAAAACCCAGCGGATAAGGATTTCGGCGCGTACACACTCAACCTGAGTGAGCGTGGCCTGTCCATGCGAGATTTGACCGATTTCATGGTCACTCCCGTGCAGGATATTCCTCAAAAGTATCGGCACATCCAGGGCAACCCACACATCGAACACTACTTTGACGACGAAGTTTTCACCCGCGAGGCCAACCGGTGGCTAACTGACAGCTGACCGGTCTCTCAGATCAGCGGTTGCGAATCCACGGCCCAAATTAACAAGCCAAAAGAAAACGGACTAACCAGGCGACGCTGGTTAGTCCGTTCACTCAGCCGTGTGGGATTACCTTTCCCCACCGCGGTTGTCTTTGTGCCGGCGTCGTGTGCGCGGCTCCCACATCACCACTGCCGTAGAGCGTGGGACGTGGACCAGTTCGCCTCGCGAACGACGAGCCTGTGCCTTTGCTTGATAGAGCTGCTCTCGCAGTTCTGCATTTTCCTGCTCAAGCGAATCCACCCGCTCAGTCAGGTCGATGATGGCCTTAATACCGGCCAGGTTGACGCCGTCTTCCTGACTCAGACGCTGAATCTCACGCAGCAGCGCCACATCGCGTTTGGTGTAGCGCCGACCTCCGCCGGAGGTTCGCTGCGGAGTTACCAACCCGAGTCGGTCATAATTACGCAGCGTCTGCGCATGCATGCCCGCGAGATTCGCGGCTACGGATATGACATAGACCTCAGTGTTGTCGGACATTATTTCGCACCTGCCCAACCCTCACGAGGATTGAACCCGCTGGCACGTTCCGCTTCGACGTAGGAGCGCAATGCCGAAGTGGCATTGTCGTCCAAATTGGTCGGCACCTTCACACGCACGGTTACCAGCAGGTCACCCGGAGTGCCATTGCGCTTCGGGATTCCTCGACCGCGCACACGCAGTGTTCGGCCATCGGCTGTGCCAGCCGGGACACGCACGCGAATCTTGTCACCCAACGTCGGCACGGTAATGGTGCCGCCGAGTGCGAGCTCGCCGAAGCTCACGGGCACCGTGACCTCAAGGTCGTTGCCGCTGCGGGTGAAGACTTCATCCGGGCGAACATGAACGGTGACAAAGAGGTCACCGGCCGGACGCCCCCGCAGTCCCGCTTCACCTTGGCCCGCAAGACGGACCTTCTGGCCGTCCACCACACCTGCGGGGACGCGAACGGTGATGGTACGACGGCGGGTGGTCACACCGGTGCCGTTACACTGCGAGCAAGGGTTCTCGATACGAGTGCCCTGGCCACCACAGTCCGCACACGGACTGGAGAAGCCGAAGGCCCCCTTTTGCTCCTTGACATATCCCGAACCATGACAGGTGGTACACGTCACCGGTGAGGTTCCCGGCGCTGCACCCGAACCATTGCAGTTCGTGCATGGCGACGGGTTGGTGAGCTGCAGCGGGATGGTGACACCTTGGGCAGCCTCGCGGAAATCGAGCGTAATCTCTGTCTCCACATCCGCACCACGGCGGGCCTTCTGCCGCCCGGCAGCACCAGCGCCACCATTGCGGTTTACGAAGCCGCCCAGGAAATCACCTAGGCCACCTGCACCACCAGCATTGCCACCGAATCCGGCACCTCCGCCGAAGAGATCCGACACGTCGAAGTCGAATCCACGTGCACCGGCAGCACCGGCTCCGCCGGCACCTGCGGCACCGGGGAATCGGAAACCACCTGCGAGAGCTGCACGCAGCTCATCGTATTCGCGGCGCTTGTCCTCGTCACCGACCACCGAGTATGCCTCGGAGATTCGCTTGAACTTATCTTCAGCGGCCTTGTTACCCGGGTTCTTGTCCGGGTGGTTCTCCCGGGCTAACTTGCGGTAGGCCTTTTTAATCTCGTCGAGTGACGCAGACTTAGAGACGCCCAAGTCAGCGTAATAGTCCTTATCTGCCCATTCCCGTTGAGTCATGGTGCATCTCCTCCTTTCAGAAAAACTAATTCAAAGAAATCTGCGTCACTTGTGTCTCCGCTACTGCGGATCGCCGATGATTACCATCGCCGTACGAATGACACGGTCATTAATTCGGTAGCCCTTGCGCAGCACATTGGCTAGAACCTTGTCATCCCCTTCAGAGAGATCCTGGACAGCCTCGTGGATGTCCGGGTTGAACTCCTCTCCTGCGGCACCAAATTCCTCAACACCCTGTGCGGTCAGCACGCCACGGAATTTATCCGCGAAAGCCTTCAGCGGGGTGCCGTCTGCCAAGTCGCCGTGCTCTTCAGCCCGGTCGAGGTCATCAGCCAAAACCAGCAGTTCTCCAGCCAGCTTTGCCTTCGCCTGTACGCGCTCGGCTTCACGGTCTCGGTCAACTCGACGACGGTAGTTTGCGAACTCCGCCGACAGGCGCTGCAGGTCCTCCGTGCGCTCATCCAACTCACGCTGGATGGCTGCAACTGGGTCTGCAGCTTCCTCCGCGGCGGTGTCGCCGGCGGCACCTTCGGTCGCCGGCTCCACGTCGTCGTCAAGCTTGGCCTGCTCGAAGACCTCGTTGACCTGATCGGCCAGGTTGGCCGGCTCCTCCGGGGTGGGCTGGTTTCCCTGATCCTGGTCAGTCATTCTTACTTGTCCTTCTCGTCCTCGTCGACGACCTCAGCGTCAACGACGTTGTCGTCAGCGTCAGCGGCCTCAGCACCCTCGGCTGCGGTTGCACCCTCAGCTGCCTGAGCCTCGTAGATAGCCTTACCCATCTCCTGGCTCTCGGTGGACAGCTTCTCGACGGCGGACTTGATGGCCTCGATGTCGGAGCCCTTCAGAGCCTCGTCGACTTCCTTGGCGGCCTCTTCAACGCGGTCGCGGATGTCCTGGGAAACCTTGTCCTCGTTCTCCGATGCGAACTTGCGGGTCTGGTAAGCCATGGACTCAGCCGAGTTGCGGACTTCCTGCTCCTCGCGGCGCTTCTTGTCCTCGTCAGCGTGCTTCTCAGCGTCCTTGATCATCTGGTCGATCTCCTCCTTGGAGAGGCCGGAGCCGTCCTGGATGGTGATCGTGTTTTCCTTACCAGTGCCCTTGTCCTTAGCGGTGACGTGGACAATGCCGTTGGCGTCGATGTCGAAGGTGACCTCAATCTGCGGGACACCACGCGGTGCCGGAGCGATACCGCCCAGCTCGAAAGAGCCCAGCAGCTTGTTAGCTGCAGCCATCTCACGCTCGCCCTGGAAGACCTGAATCTGAACGCTCGGCTGGTTGTCTTCAGCAGTGGTGAAGGTCTCCGAACGCTTGGTCGGGATAGTGGTGTTGCGTTCGATCAGCTTGGTCATGACACCGCCCTTGGTCTCAATACCCAGCGACAGCGGGGTGACGTCGAGCAGCAGCACGTCCTTGACCTCACCGCGCAGAACGCCGGCCTGCAGAGCAGCACCAACTGCGACAACCTCGTCCGGGTTAACGCCCTTGTTCGGCTCACGACCACCGGTCAGTTCCTTGACCAGCTCGGAGACTGCCGGCATACGGGTGGAACCACCGACCAGCACGACGTGGTCAATGTCGGAAACCGAAACATCAGCGTCAGCAATGACCTGCTGGAACGGCTTACGAGTGCGGTCAAGCAAATCAGAGGTGATGCGCTGGAACTCAGTACGGGACAGGGTCTCGTCCAGGAACAGCGGGTTCTTGTCAGCATCAACGGTGATGTACGGCAGGTTGATAGATGCCTGCTGCGAGGAGGACAGCTCAATCTTGGCCTTCTCAGCAGCCTCACGCAGACGCTGCAGAGCCATCTTGTCCTTGGTCAGGTCAATGCCGTTGCTGGACTGGAACTTCTCAACCAACCAGTCAACGATGCGCTGATCCCAGTCATCGCCACCGAGCTTGTTGTCACCAGCAGTTGCGCGAACCTCAACAACACCGTCGCCGATCTCCAGCAGGGAGACGTCGAAGGTACCGCCACCGAGGTCGAAGACCAGAATGGTCTGCTCCTTGTCGGACTTCTCCAGACCGTAAGCAAGTGCAGCAGCAGTCGGCTCATTGACAATGCGCAGGACGTTCAGGCCAGCAATCTGACCCGCTTCCTTGGTTGCCTGACGCTCAGCGTCGTTGAAGTAAGCCGGAACGGTAATAACCGCATCAGTGACGTCGTCACCCAGGTAAGACTCAGCGTCGCGCTTCAGCTTCATCAGCGTACGAGCGGAAATCTCCTGCGGAGTGTACTTCTTGTCATCAATCTCGATGCTCCAGTCAGTACCCATGTGGCGCTTGACCGAACGAATAGTGCGATCAACGTTAGTGACAGCCTGGTTCTTAGCGGACTGGCCAACCAGGACCTCACCATTCTTTGCAAATGCAACCACCGACGGAGTGGTGCGCGAACCCTCAGCGTTCGCAATCACCTGAGCCTCGCCGCCCTCGAGGACGGAGACACAGGAGTTCGTCGTACCCAAGTCAATACCAACAGCGCGTCCCATGATGAACACCTTTCTAGAAGAGTAAAAGAATTGCCCTTAAGTCTTACACGCTCAAGTCTGCATTGCCGTAGAAAATCTGTCAAGCAAACTTGAGTGTGTCCGACTCAATGTTTGTCATGCTGTGCAACGAGCTATGGGACAAAGCTATTCCCACCCGACTCAACTTTTCTAGAAAAACCTCCATCACTACAGGTCAACGCGATAAAAGATTTTTGTATAACTATGCTCTAAAGCCACTCACGGTAGCCTACAGCGCAATTTTCTATACAGAATCCTGTCTTCGGCCTCCAGCGGGAATTTCTTAGCACTAGCCCTGGGAACTTTCGTGCAAAGCGAACCGACTAATCCCCTGACGTGTTTTGCAGCCACCGGCTCATCAACAGGCCATGTCCTTGTTACCCCATGGCCTGACACCGAATCAGCTCTGGCGGCTCCACTAATACATGTCTAAATCCTCCCCATTTACGGGGCGATTGAGCCAAGAATTCATCCCACTTATTTAGGAGTTTTTCGTGCCTCAGAATGCACAGCGACACCATTTCCCCTTTTTCCGTGGGCTCGCAGTAGCGTCGGCAAGCGCCGCACTAACCCTCGCCTTCCCTGCCATTGCATCCGCACATGTGCATGCAACCCCGTCGTCTGCCCCGATTGGCGGCTACGCAGATCTGGCTTTCGGGGTCGGCCATGGCTGCGACGGTTCGCCGACGACGAAGGTCGAGTTCACCATCCCGGAGGAGTTCGAAAAGGTTACGCCGAACATGAACGCGAACTGGGATGTCACGAAGGAGTCGACCGGCTCTGGCGAGAATGAAAAGGTGCAGAAGGTCATCTACACCGCAAAGACTCCACTGCCGTCGGACCTGAAGGATTCTCTGACGCTCAGCGTGAAGGTGGCTGATAATGCAAAGCCGTCGACGGTTGAGGTGCCGACGCTGCAAACCTGTGAAAAGGGTTCGATGAACTGGGCTGAAAAGGACCACGATAGCGATTACCCGGTTCCAACCGTGGAGCTGATTGAGAAGTCGGCAGACGATGAACATAGCCACGGTCACGACCACAGCCACAGTCATGGCACCGGCGAG
Source organism: Corynebacterium sp. HMSC076C10 (assembly GCF_001812455.1). Taxonomy (NCBI): domain Bacteria; kingdom Bacillati; phylum Actinomycetota; class Actinomycetes; order Mycobacteriales; family Corynebacteriaceae; genus Corynebacterium; species Corynebacterium sp. HMSC076C10. The sequence continues at coordinate 157,159 of NZ_KV809097.1, read as the reverse complement.
ACAGCGCACGGCGATAACCACTCGGACAACGTGGAGCATTCCGCAGCTGCTACCAGCGAGGACTCAAGCAGCACGCTTGGCGGCTGGGGCCTAGGACTCGGCCTCGTGGGCGCGCTCACCGGTATTGCGGCATTGGCAGTTTCACTGCGCAAGCGAGGTTAAGACCACAGGCGGATTGCCACTCGGGAATCCGCCTTCACCGCGGCACTGCCGCCCATGCCTTCACAGAGCTCACCCCATGCGAGCACATAGAGCCGGCCGATCTTGACAATGCACGCCGGAGGATAATCCGTGCTGTCGGCTCGTCGTTTCGGTCGACGTAGTGAACGGACAATGCAAAGCTCTCAAACAATGACGGCTGAATCACGTATCTAGACTCGGATTGAGTTAGGTGAAGCTCTATGGCGTATTCGAAAACCGTTCAAAGGCAGTGGAAGGATTACTCTGGCAAAACTGCAAAAACCCGAGCTGGGAATCCTGTCCCATCCTTTGGCTTCGGCCAGGAGGCAACCACGAGTGCCCCCGTTTCCGGCACCTGGTCGAGCCCAGCCAGAAGTTCAATCTGCCATCGGTCACGCCCTAATAGATAGAGCTCCGTCGGCAAGCTGCCACCATGAGCCACGATGCCGGAGTCCGTATCAGTGGTCTCGTGCCCAATCGCCACAACGCCACGGTTGTCTATCAACCATTCGACGACCTCTACGTTCCACCCTGGATAATGGGTCACACCCTCTTCATCCGCATTGGCCATTGCCTCAGCGTCGGGCCACCGCTTTGACCAGTCACTGCGAAATGCGACGAATGCACCATCTGGAATCAAGCCATTGCGCTTCTCCCACGCCTCGACATCAGCAATCGAAGGGGAGAAATCATTATCCCGAGCGACTTCAGCAGTGAAATCTAGGACGACCAAAGGCAGGATCATCTGCTCGACGCCAATATTGTCAAGAGTTCTCGTCTCTTGGACGAAATGCACAGGCGGATCCACATGCGTACCCCACTGGCCAACAAACTGATACTGGTCGATTTCAAATCCATGTTCAGCGACGGTAAAAAGTCGTGTTCGCTGTTCGTCGGGAAGCGCCGGGAATTTCGGCTGACCGGCGTGAAACGCGTGAGTCAAGTCAATATAAGTGTGGTTTTCCCGAAGCTTGCGAGCAATGTCCCATAGTTCGTGCGTATTTTCGGTGTTCTTGTTCGACATAAAGCGAAGTATATAGACAAAGCTGTCTAGTTAGCCAACATGGCCACCGACACATCGAGCACTAAAAGACACCAACCCACCCCACCCTGCACCTATCAGCTCAAACAGCCTGACGGCACCCGCTACCGCAGGTACCCTCGCATACAGGAAAGACTTTTCAAGCCGCAGCCACGTTCTTCAGATTTTGGAATTGCGGGCTACATACACAACTTTCACCAAACTCAAGCCATCCCAAAGGAGTATCTAATGACCACCTACGAAAACATCCTTACCGAAACCCGAGGTCGCGTCGGCATTATCACCCTAAACCGCCCGAAGGCACTGAACGCCTTGAACCACAAGACCATGGAAGAGATCGGCGCAGCAGCCACCGCTTTCGACAACGACTCGGGAATCGGCGCGATTATCATCACCGGCTCCGAGAAGGCGTTTGCCGCAGGTGCGGACATTAAGGAGATGGCGGACAAGTCCGGCACCGAGATGTATGTCTCTGACTGGTTCGCACGTTGGGATGTTCTGACTTCCGTCCGCACTCCAGTTATCGCCGCCGTCAACGGCTACGCCCTGGGCGGTGGCTGCGAGGTCGCTATGATGGCGGACTTCATCATCGCTGGCGCTAAGGCCAAGTTCGGTCAGCCTGAGGTCAACCTCGGCATCTCTCCGGGCATGGGCGGCTCGCAGCGTCTCACCCGCGCAATCGGCAAGGCTAAGGCAATGGAGATGTGCCTCACCGGCCGCATGATGGGTGCCGAGGAAGCTGAGTGCGCAGGTCTGGTCGCCCGCGTCGTCGAGCCGGACGCGCTTCTCGACGAGGCCCTGAAAGTCGCCGACACCATTGCGTCGAAGTCTCTGGTTGCCACTACCCAGATTAAGGAACAGATCAACCAGGCCTACGAAATGACGCTGTCGCAGGGACTGCTCTTTGAGCGTCGCACCTTCCACTCCCTGTTCTCCTCCAATGACCAGAAGGAAGGCATGGCCGCTTTCACTGAAAAGCGCGAGGCAAACTTCACCAATTCCTAGAAACTGCTAGTTCACAGTCGACGGGACTGCCAGCCACAGAGCCGAGTTGTCGGCGGCAGCATAGGTGTCTCGTGCACGCGGTGTGTGCGTTGGAGAAGTCACAATGACAGCAGCACGAACGCCACGGGCTCCCGATCCTGCAAGGTATGCAGTGCCTGCCGCGTTTTCAACGGTGGAGTCTGAGTTTGTTTCCATCGTGATTCGTCGCTTCCACACTCCCATAGATGCAAGCGCATCACGCATGTACTCAGCCTCAGTCTGGCAGCCCGGCTGAGTACGACCACCCGTGACGACGACCGGGTTAAGCGGATGACGCAGCGCCAGCGAACGTGCAGTTTCCAATCGGGACGTCAAAACAGCTGGAGCACTGCAGTCGGGATTGAGACGGGCCCCGAGCACAATAATCGGCACCTGAGGATCAAGTAACGCAGTCTCCGCAGCTGCACGTCCGACCGGGGAAACCACCACTGGAGTCGCAAGCGAGCTATTGAACGCCTTGACTGCGACGGCACTGACCGGATTGGCGTTTGCCACTACACCCGAGCCAAAGACCGCACTCGCAGTAAGAATGAGGCCTGCTCCAGCCATAGCGATTGCACGGAAAGATCGCGCCATTAAAGTCCCTCTCAAGAAAAAGTGGCACGGAGAAATCCATACCCCACATGCCATTTAGAATCAGGCGGATAAATCCGCAGTATCACACCGCTAATACTAGGCGCTACACAAAATGGCGCCTACATAAGAATTACGCGGGGGTGGCCAGGCACTCTCTTCGCCACCAAAATAGCACGCCGCCTACCAGGTAAATTGCGGACGTAGAGGCTTTTAAATCCACTTGGGATTCATAAAAGTGAGTTACATTTAATGACTTTTTCGTTAACTGCCAGCAAATCCCGGGATCCAATAGCAAATTATCCACCAAAACACAGGTACAGAAGTCACTATTGTTATTTATGTTAAGAACGTAACGCATGTGAATACATGTCTGCTTCAGTCAATTTTCGAAGGCCAACACACCACCGAGCACCCTCTCCGTCTCGCGACACAGCCCCGCCCCAACACTCCGGCACTACCCCCACAATGCGTCCGCAAAACATCGAATCGGCAACACTCGACAACTACATACACGCAACGCCGCCGCCACTTCCGCCCATAAAAGCGTGACGACGAAAGTGCCGCGCGCCGTCGTCAAGCGAAAGCGTTGAAACCCGTCGAAACCCTCTCGAATAAAACAACGATTTTTTTGCGTAATTCGTCAAATAACCGCTGGTTACACCGTGTATCGATGAATTCAGCACTATTTTGCACATTAGTTAGGTAAGCGTCCGCGGCTCGTGATAGAACTCACAAGAGAACTATTTTCACTCAGCCATCACCCTGGCTGAGCCAGCCTAGAAGGAACATTATGAGCGTGCTCAACCTCGCCGCGGCGACGGCTGACACGGCGATTCCGGAATCTACCGGATTCACCGTCGCAGTCGGCGTTATTGGCGTCCTGTTGTCCCTGCCCTGCTGGTTCATCTTTATTAAGGGATTCACCCATATGGTGAAGACCATCATGGTGGGCCAAAAGACGTACGGTCACACCGGTGAATGGGGAACCCGTATTTGGACCATGATCCGAGAGATCGTCGGTCACACCAAGATGGCCAAGAAGCCCGGCGTTGCTGTGGCTCACTGGTTCGTCATGGTGGGCTTCCTCCTCGGTTCCCTAGTGTGGTTCGAGGCGTACATTCAGACCTTCTGGCCAGCCGGTGGTTGGCCAATCCTCAGGAATCTGACCGCCTGGCACTTCATCGACGAACTGCTCGGCCTGGGCACCACCCTGGGCATCCTGGCACTGATTCTCGTCCGCCAGACCAACCTGGGCAAGGAGCGTCTGAGCCGCTTCTACGGATCCAACGCCAAGGCTGCCTACTTCGTTGAGGCCGTCGTCCTCATCGAGGGCCTGGGCATGATGTTCGTCAAGGCTGCCAAGCTGGCTACCTACGGCGACCACGGTCACACTGGCGCCGAGGTCTGGACCTGGGCGAACTTCGTCACCGGTGGTATCGCACAGATTCTGCCGGCCTCCGAAGTCATGGTGTCCATCTTCGCGCTGATTAAGCTGCTGTCCGGTATGGTCTGGCTCTTCGTTGTTGGCCGCAACCTAACTTGGGGTGTCGCATGGCACCGCTTCCTGGCGTTCGCCAACATCCTGCTCAAGCGCAACGCTGACGGCTACAACGCCCTCGCTGGGGCTAAGCCGATGACCTCTAACGGCGAAATCCTGAACCTGGAAGAGGCTGACCCGGAGGTTGACTCCATGGGCACCGGCGTAGTCACCGACCACTCCTGGAAGGCTCTGCTGGACTTCACCTCCTGCACCGAGTGTGGTCGCTGCCAGGAGCAGTGCCCGGCCTGGAACACTTCCAAGCCGCTGTCCCCGAAGCTGCTGGTTAACCAGCTGCGTGACCACGCTTACGCTTCTGCCCCGTACCTGTTGGCTGGCGAGACCATCGAAACCGCTCGCGAGGGCGAAGGCGCTGGCGCAGCACTCCTGACCAAGCCACTGGTTGGCGACGGCGATGAGGGCATCATCGACCAGGACGTTCTGTGGTCCTGCACCAACTGTGGTGCCTGTGTGGAGCAGTGCCCGGTTGACATTGAGCACATCGACCACATCGTCGATATGCGTCGTTACCAGGTTCTGGTTGAGTCGGACTTCCCGACCGAGCTGGCTGGCCTGTTCAAGAACCTTGAAACCAAGGGCAACCCGTGGGGCCAGAACGCTTCCACTCGTGCCGACTGGATTAATGAGGTCCGCAAGGACGGCGTCGTTGTCCCGATTTGGGGCGAGGATGTCGAGAGCTTCGACGACACCGAGTACCTGTTCTGGGTCGGTTGTGCCGGTGCTTACGACGACAATGCGAAGAAGACCACCAAGGCTGTTGCAGAGATGCTTTACACCGCAGGTGTGAAGTACGCTGTGCTCTCCCAGGCCGAGGGTTGTACTGGCGACTCCGCTCGCCGTGCTGGTAACGAGTTCCTCTTCCAGATGTTGGCTGAGCAGAACATCGAGCAGCTCGACGAGGTCTTCGACGGTGTGCCGCCGAAGCAGCGCAAGATTGTCGTCACCTGTGCGCACTGCTTCAACACCTTCAAGAACGAGTACCCGGAGCTGGGTGGACAGTACGAAGTTGTCCACCACACCCAGCTGCTGAACAAGCTGGTTCGTGCTAACCGCCTGCAGCCGGTTGCTTCGGGTCAGGGCCGCCAGGTCACCTACCACGACCCATGCTTCCTGGGCCGCCACAACAAGGTATTCGAGGCTCCGCGTGAGCTGATTGGCGCGTCCGGCGCCAACCTCGTCGAAATGCCTCGTAATAAGAACACCGGCTTCTGCTGTGGTGCTGGTGGCGCTCGCATGTGGATGGAAGAGACCATCGGTCAGCGCATCAACGTAAACCGCACCGAAGAGGCTGTCGGAACCGGCGCTGAGGCAATTGCCATCGGCTGCCCGTTCTGTAAGACGATGATGAACGATGGCGTCAACAACGTCATCGAGGACGACGAGAAGAAGCCGGAGGTCCTGGACATCGCCCAGATGCTCCGCGACTCCGTGAAGGTCGACGGCGAGCTGCCGCAGGCACGCGAACCGGAGTGGATTGAGCAGCCGGAGCGTGGCTGGGTCGATCCAAAGAAGGCTGAAGAGGAAGAGCGTCAGCGCCTCGAGGAAGAGGAAGCTAAGCGCAAGAAGGCTGAGGCTGCCGAGAAGAAGAAGGCAGAGAAGGCTTCCGCTGCCGGCGCTGGTGCCGCAGCTGCTGGTGCTGCTGCAGGCGCTGCTGCCAAGGGTGGTGCTCCGAAGCCGGGTGGTGCTCCGAAGCCGGGTGGCGCCAAGGGCGGCGCACCGACCCCAGGTGGTGCCAAGAAGGGCGCTCCAGCTCCAGGCGGTGCTCCAAAGCCAGGCGGTGCCAAGGCCGGCGCACCAACTCCGGGTGGCGCCAAGAAGGGTGCTCCTGCTCCGGGTGGCGCTCCGAAGCCAGGCGGTGCCAAGGCCGGCGCACCGGTTCCAGGTGGTGCAAAGGGCGGCGCCCCGACCCCAGGCGGTGCCAAGAAGGGTGCTCCAGCTCCGGGCGGCGCTCCGAAGCCAGGCGGTGCCAAGGGCGGTGCCCCGGTTCCAGGCGGCGCCAAGAAGGGCGCTCCAGTTCCGGGCGGCGCCAAGGCCGCTAAACCGGCCGCGCAGGCAGAGCCAGCAGCTGCAGAAACCGAAGCTCCGACTGAGGCTCCGAAGGCAACGAAGGGCGCTCCGATTCCGGGTGGCGCACGCAAGGGCGCTCCGGTTCCGGGTGGCGCTAAGAAGGCAGCTCCGGCCGCGAAGCCGAAGGCCGAGAAAACCGCTCCCGCCGAGGACACCTCTGCTGAAGTAGCGACCACCGAGTCCGAGCAGCCAGCAGCTGAGCAGCCGAAGACCGCATCCGGTGCTCCGGTTCCGGGCGGCGCACGCAAGGGCGCTCCAATCCCGGGTGGCGCACGCAAGGCCAAGCCAGTCGCTAGCACCCCTGCCCCGGCAGCAGAGGAAACCGAAGCTCAGGAGGCTCCTGCTCAGCCAGAGGCAGAGCAGGCTCCGGCGCAGCCAGAGGTTACCGAACAGCAGTCGGCGGAAGATGCCACCTCCACCGAGCAGGCCACTGAGGCCCCAGCCGAGGAGACGCAGGCGCCGTCGGCAAGCGCTAAGAACCTTCCGCGCAACCAGCACGGAGTTCCGCTGCCAGGATCGGCGCGACGTAAGTAGCGCTCGCTAAGTAAGCAGGAATCCGCCCGAGAGGTTATTCTTCCCGGGCGGATTTTTTGTGCTTTACGACGGTCCCTGCGCCACGGCATTAATCATGCAAATGGCACTCTCAACCGCACTGACAATATATTGATTACTGCATATTGATTACTGCATCCCGTTAGAGATGACCGCGTTGTGGTGTGGAAAGAGGTCTTGGCGTAGTGATTAAGAAATCGCTGTCACAGATAAGGGACTTTCTGAGGACTCCGGGGTCAGTGGAGATGGTCATTGCGCTGGTTCTCACGGCTCTCGATGCGCTAATTTTCCGCGAGAGCAACTCTGATCTGTTGTTGCCGACCATTATCGGTGGCCTTCAGGTCATTCTTGTTGCAGTGGCCACGTATTTGCCGCTTTTTGCCATGGTGGTTGTCCCAGCGAATTTCTTGGCATTGACTTTCCTTCCCACAGAGCAAGCTCCAATGCAGATTTTCTGTGCGCTTCTCATCGTGGAAGTGATGCGTGCTAACAACAACAAGATGCCGGCGAGAATCACTGCGTTGCTCTTGTTGGTGATTTCAAACTACGACGTAAACACAAGTACTTTCGCACGCGACCATGTCGCAACCTTTGTGACAACACTGCTTTTTGTAATTGCCTACGCCATCGGCATGATGCGCAGCCGCTACAAAGAGCAACGCCGGCGGGCAACGATTGAATCTAACCGCGCTCTGGAAGAACAACGCCTTGAGTTGGCGACCGTACTGCACGACTCCACCGCCAAGTCCTTTACTCGCGTAACCATGCTGGCGCAGGCGCTCGCCATCGAGCGAGAAGGGACCGATGAAAAACTTGAAGAATCCCTGGAGGACATCGCAGAGACCTCCCGAGAAGGCCTGCTACAGCTTCGCCAGTTGCTTTCATTGCTGAAATCCGCTGACGACGAGAGTTCTTTGACCTCCGCTATCGGCCAGGATGAGCGAGTTCCCAGCATGAACAAGGTGCTCCAACAGGCCAAAGATGAACTACAGGAAGCTGGGTTTAACGTTTCGCTGGCCACGAGGATCGAAACCGAGCCCTCTTTGACGCAGATTTCAGAGGTTATCTCGCCGGCGCTGTCGGAGTTCTGCACGAACATTCAGAAGTACGGCGAACCGCAAACGAACGTTCACATTCTGGCGCTGAGCAATGAGGAAGATGGCTTCACGCTCGACATCAGCAATCAGATATCGAAGGCGCTACCGCATTTTCTGCCGCGGGCGATGCTCTCGAGCGGTTTGGGGCTTTCCTCACTGCATCGGCGAGTGCGACCGTGGGACGGTTCCATCACGTCAGAACGAGAGGGAAATGTGTGGAATTGCAAACTCCGCATGCCACCTACCAACTAGTAGGTTACGGTAGCGTAAGATTGATGCAGTAGCCGCCTGTGACGAAGATATCTCTCGAAAAGTCCTGGTTAGCGTAGTAATATCACACGATGACAGATATTGTTCGGTTTTTATAACTTCTATGAAAGGTTCGCGGATGTCTGACATTAAGGTTCTCATTGTCGACGACGACCCACTCGTACTCTCGACGCTGCGAACCTATTTCAAGAAGGCACCGCATATCACCGTGGTCGATGAAGCCAGCGATGGCCACGAGGCTCTCAACATTATTGCCCGTGGTGGCGTTGACGTAGTTTTGACCGATATTCATATGCCCAACATGGACGGCGTTGAGCTACTTGAGCGCATTAAGAAGGTGGAGAATCCACCGAAATTCATCGCTATCACCTCATTTGATACCGATGAAACAATGCTGAAAATCTTGAGTCTCGGCGGAAATGGCTACATTCTCAAAACTGCCCGCCCGGAATCTGTCATTGGCACCGTTGAAGATGTCTTCCAGGGTGGCACCGTCATCTCGCCGATTTCTGCGACTCGGCTGATTAAAACTCTGCCGTCCCGCAACATTTCCTCGTACAAGATCACTCAAGCCGAGCGAGAGGTTCTCGGCCTAATCTGCCGCGGTAAGTCAAACCACGATATCGCCAAGGAACTCGGCAAGTCGCCGGGCACTATCAAGAAGCACCTCTCCAGCATGTTCAATAAGTTTGGAGCTACCTCTCGCCTGGACCTGGCGCTGAAAGCAATAGACGCAGGCTTCCACCCGCCGGCATCCGCTGCCGCAGAATAACCAGGGGCTCTGAGATTTGGCCGGTTAGCGGCTCTGAATTGAGCCTTTGCAGGCCCGAGATAGATAGCAAAAAGGGGCATATTCACTTTCGCGAATATGCCCCTTTTACCCGTGCTGAGTGTGGAGAGAGAACTGTGTAACTACTGGATCGTCACCTCGACATGTCGCTCGCGCGGAGCCACACCGAAGTAGCTGCGCCCAATTGGCTCCCACGTCTTCGAGTTGGCGTTGCAGCGAACTGTCTGTCCGGCGAACTCGTCAACCAGGAATCCCCAGCTCAGACGACCAGTTTCACCCTTGCGCACTTCGTATGGTCCGATCTTCTGCCCGAGGCTCCAAACCATCTCTCGGGAGTATTCCCAGGAGTACTTGCGGTTGAGCTCCTTGCTGACCTTCACACTGACAGAGATATTGGTCCACCACTTCTTGGTCTTGGACTCCTTGATGGTCTGCGTCAGCGGAATCGGCTCATCACCGATGTCATTCTTCGTAGAGACAACGCCCTCAACGTCGTAGCGAGAGCCGGTGATTTCCACGAACTCAGCCACCGAACCCGGAGCTTCACAAGTGGTTCCCGGTGCCGGACCGCGGTCAACTGCCGCCGGCTTGGGCACTGGTACCCACTCCTCCGGCGCGAACGGTTCACCGGCTCCTGGATTCGGGGCAGCCACCGCTGTCGGAGCACCGAGTCCGAGCGCAAAGACCGTCGTCAAGCACATGGCGACAACACGCTTTTTCATAACTGCTCCTAGTCGTTAATCGTGGCGGATGCCGGGCCGCCGTCACCGGAGTTACCGCTGACAGGCGCCCACTGCTGACGGTGCTCGCCCTCCTTGGTGGTCTTGTGCCAGACCACGAAGCGAGTCGACGGCCCCTTGCCGTTGTACTCACCGAAGTAGGGCTCACCGCGCCACAGGCCGGTCTTCTGGTCACAGGTGCGAACACGGCCAATGAAGGACTTCATGTGCACGCCGTAGTCTGCGCGAACGGTCTCACCGGGGTTGACGGTCACCGGGCCCAGCTTGTCGCCAACCGACCACTGACTGACCTCGACGATGCCGTACTTGTTCTTCACCCCGTGGAGGAACACGTCCCACATATTTCCGGAGCTCATGGCCTTTACGGACTCGTTGACTCCCTCTGTCACCTCGAGGGTGTACTGAATCGGGCGGTCAGTGCGGTTGGTGAATGAGTTAGTGCCGTTGTAGCGGTCCCATTCGTCGGTAATCCACTGTTCCCAGGGGTGACGCTTGGCATCCTTGACCGGGTCACACTTATCCGTGTTGGTGAAACCGGTGTGGTGCTCATCCTGGTCAGGGGTCTGGGTCAGCGGGGTCGCCGCGACCTGTCCAACGATGCCTGGCGCAAGAAGACTTGCACCCATCACCGCGCAGGCCAGGGCCTTCTTTTTCACGCTCAACATGGAGAAACTTCCTTCTGCTTCGAGGCTTTAGGGGCTCTGGCCGCCTTAAACGGCGTACTCCTTGACCTGCGGAGCAGCACCGTCCACGGAGCGATCAGCTTCGTTGGCGCGCATGGAAACGCGAATGTGACGCTCCTTCGGGATGGTGCCCCAGTACGGACGACCTGCGTCGATCCACTTTCCGCCCTTACAGGTCAGGTGAGTGCCTTCGAAGGACTGGTTCAGGAAGCCATACTCCAGAACACCGGTGTAGCCAGGCTTGACTGGGTACGGGCCGAGGGTCTGGCCAACTTCCCAGGTCTGAGTGGACTGGTAGCCGGCACTGAAGGTGACGTGGAAGAGCTTGAGCAGATCAAAGTCGACCGAACCGCCGACGTTCCAGGACTTGGTCTTGCCTTCCTTCAGGGTCTGAGTCAGCGGCAGGTCGGTGTCGCCGTAGTTAGCGACAGTCGCGGTACCTTCGACCTCGAACTTCGAGCCGGTGATCTTCAGGGACTGGCCGGACTGGCCTTCAACGGAGCAGGTGCCACCGACGGTGCCCGGGGTGGGGGCTGGGGCAGCTTCGGCCATCGGGGCGACAGCCAGCGAGGACATGGTGACCAGGGCTGCAATAGAGCCGGAGAGCAGGGTCTTCTTCACGGCGAAATCCTTTCAGGATGTGACGAGCAACTCGTAAGGAAATACTTGAACTGACACCTGCAAAGGTAAGTCGAAATTCAGCGTTTTGTAATGGAAAATTTTCGACTGGCTTTACGACGGCCGCAGCAATTATCCACATAGTAAAAATGGAATCTCACCGATTTCTGCCACGCGAAAATACGACATCTAATTGACCCTGACCAGCAATTATGGGCACCACAATAAGATTTCGGCGATTAATTTAATCGCACCAGAACTACGCCTTTTGAACCAATTCAAAAATGCCTCGGTCGGCCACTTGGTACTAGACAATCAACATTTCGGCCACTAGCCCACCTACATAAAGACACCAGAGAGTAGCCGAATGGCCACCCCCAGGCGCGGGCAGGTAGAGAGACCTCCACACTTCACACTCTTGATTAAATAGTTATGATTTCTTTATTAATCACTGGCGAAGTCCGGCAGTCCACACAGCCTTGACACTTTGCCGAGGCAGATATCTTTCGGAGTACTACCTAATGTTTCGACGCACTTCCGTTCTTGCTACCACCATTGCATCCGCAGCACTTTCCCTGAGCGCGCTGACCGGCGCCCCGGCCGCTACCGCAGCACCGACAGCTACGACCAGCAGCGACGACCTGCAGGTTAAGGAATACGCTCTTTCCGATACCTTCTCTTGCGACTACTACAACCTCCCGTGGTGCCGCTAAAGAGCGCTGACCCCCTACCCCTCCTCTGCCGCCCCTTCACGTGAGCGCGGCCACTTCGCGGTGCCGTCGAGCCCCTCTAGCAGTGTGGCAAAATCCGTGACGTTAGTATCCACCCGCGTGTTTGTACTGCGTCGCTGGTTCGGCTCGCTGGCACCCCGATTCCCCTCGCTGGCCCCGCCCGCTGAATGCTCCGCACCCTTTTCTTCAGCTTCGTTCCCAAAATCTGGACCAAAACCGACTACGGCCGAGCGAACACCGACAAGGTACTCGGCAAGCTCACGAGCTGCACGCACGATGCGATTGTTCATCTCCGCGCCGGACACTCCGCCGGCGCCATTTCCGGCACCATCGCCAGCACCAAAGTCCTCAGTGGCTGCAAATACAGCAGTCGGCATAACCGTGCCGCGCAGGTAGCTAAACAGCGGACGCATCGCATACTCCAGCACCAACGAATGTCGTGCTGTGCCAGCCGTCGCAGCAATAATGACCGGCATGGAAGTCAGCGCATCCTTATCCAGGGCGTCGAAAAACATCTTGAACAACCCCGAGTAGGACGCTGCGAACACCGGCGTCGCGGCAATCAATCCATCAGCACCGCTGACAGTATCGAGGGCGGCGCGCAATTTTTCGTCGTAAAGCCCTGTGGACATCACAGTGCCGAGACTGACAGCGAGTTCGCGCAGCTCGACGTACTCAATTTGGAGCCCCTCGCCACGCTTGGAGACCTGCACCTCGACGGCCTCCGCGATACGGTCGGCAAGGATGCGCGTGGTTGATGGATCGGAAACACCAGCACTTACGACGACGAGCTTTTTCACTGCTGATTCCTTTCAGCCGGGCGGACGAGAAGGTGCGGGGAATCTGCGCCTTCGGCAACCAGCGAGGCATGCGTCGGCGGGTCGGAAGGCACGTGCGCCGGACGGCGGCGCTCGAACTCTTCACGCAGGACCGGAACGATTTCGGTTCCCAGGATTTCAACCTGCTCCAAGGCCATCTCCAGCGGCAGGCCGGCGTGGTCGATGAGGAAGAGCTGTCGCTGGTAGTCGCCAACGGCATCTGCATAGCCCAGGTAACGTTCGATAATTTGCTCAGGCGTGCCGACGGTCAGTGGAGTGATGTTCTCGAATTCTTCCAGAGATGGCCCATGTCCATAGACCGGGGCATTGTCGAAGTATGGGCGGAAAATCTCCTTGGCCTTCTTCTCCGTCTCAGCGGCGAAGACCTGACCGCCAAGCCCGACGATTGCCTGACCAGCAGCACCATGACCGTAGTGCTCATAGCGCTGGCGGTAGAGGTTGACCATGGCTGTGGTGTGCTCGATATTCCAGAAAATGTGGTTATGGAAGAAGCCGTCACCGTAGAAGGCGGCCTGCTCGGCAATCTCGGTGGAGCGGATTGAGCCGTGCCACACGAAAGGTGCTACACCGTCGAGCGGGCGCGGTGTGGACGTAAAGGACTGCAGCGGAGTGCGGAATTGACCTTGCCAATCCACATTCTCCTCACGCCAGAGGGTGCGCAGCAGGTGATAGTTCTCGATGGCCAGCGGAATTCCCTTGCGAATATCCTTGCCAAACCACGGATAAACCGGCCCGGTGTTGCCGCGGCCCATCATGAGATCAATGCGACCTGCGGAAAGGTGCTGGAGGTAGGCGTAATCCTCGGCGATGCGCACGGGGTCGGTGGTGGTAATCAGCGTTGTCGAGGTCGACAGAATCAGATTTTCGGTCTGTGCTGCGAGGTTGGCTAATAAAATCGGCGGGTTCGCCGGTGCCACAAACGGTGGATTGTGGTGCTGGCCAGTAGCAAATACATCGAGGCCGACCTCTTCGGCCTTCTTCGCTAGGGCGACAGTTGCCTTAATTCGCTCATGTTCAGTAGGGATTTGTCCAGTCGTGGGATCTTTTGTGACGTCGCCAATTGTAAAAATTCCGAATTGCATAATTCTCAATCCTAAATAGCGGTTGTTGACATGTCAACGCCTGTTATGCTGGGCATAAGCACTTAAAACGACTCCACATGAACCGCCTCCAACCAAAGGAGCCTCGCCCAGCCATGACAAAACCCCGAACCGATCGCCCGACCGGATGTGCGCTTCTAAAAAATATTCGGCATTTTCTTTGACCTTTGTTGACACATCATCACATCTAGAGTTATCGTTGACACGTCAACACTGAAAGTTGGTTCCGGCGGACAAAAATACTTCGAAACATTCGAGATACTTTTAACTTTTAGGAGATTCACTATGGCTCTTCAGTCTGGCAACTACGTTCTTGATGCACAGCACTCCACCGTTGGATTCACCGTTCGTCACGCAATGATCACTAAGGTCCACGGTCAGTTCACTGAGTTTGAGTCCGTTATTAATTTTGATGCCGACAAGCCGGAGAATTCCACGGCAAAGGCGACCATTCAGGCGAACTCCATCAACACCAACAACGAGGAGCGCGACAACCACCTGCGCTCGAAGGACTTCTTCGGCACCGACGAAAACCCAACCTTCGAATTCGTTTCCACCGCTATCGAGCTCCAGAGCGAAGAAAAGGCCACCGTTACCGGCGACCTGACCATCAACGGCATCACCAAGCCGGTCACCCTGGATGTCGACATTTTCGGCTCCGCTGAAGACCCATGGGGTCAGACTCGCGTTGGCTTCGAAGCAGCCACCAAGATTGACCGCACCGATTTCGGCATCGATTACAATGCTCCTATTAAGACTGGCGGCCTGCTCCTTGGCAACGAGATTTCCCTGCAGATCGACGGCTCCGCAGTTAAGCAGTAACTAGCAGCCAGAACCCCAGCTGCCCGCAACCCAGTAAAGCGTCCTGCATCCTCATGCAGGGCGCTTTTGCGCAATCAATGTGCAATTAATCTGCCCCCGCTGTGAGAAAAGCATGGTGCGGGAGCAAAAAAGTGGCATGCTTAGACAGGTGAGTTCCAGTAAAGACACTTCCCAGGGCACCGAAACCACCAACGAGACAACGCAGGACGCTCAGACTGCGCAGGCCGCTCAGGCCGAGCAGTCCCGTGCTGCCCGTGTTGCCGCCCGTCGTGGAAACATCAGGGCACCTCGCCGCACTCCACTGAAGACACTGGACCAATCCTCCAAGCTGCAGAACGTCCTCTACGACATTCGCGGTCCGGTGACTACTCTCGCCGAACAGATGGAGGCCGACGGCCACCGCATCATGATGCTCAACACCGGCAATCCGGCAAAGTTCGGCTTTGATGCACCTGACACCATCGTGCAGGACATGGTCCGCGCCCTCCCCCACGCACAGGGCTACTCCGAGTCCAAGGGTATTTACTCCGCACGCCGTGCCGTCGTCACGCGCTATGAGATGGACCCGGACTTCCCCCGTTTCGACGTCAACGACGTCTGGCTGGGCAACGGCGTCTCCGAGCTGATTTCCATCACCACGCAGGCGCTGCTCAACGAGGGCGATGAGGTCCTCATTCCAGCTCCGGATTACCCGCTCTGGACTGCAGCAACCACCCTCGCCGGCGGCAAGGCCGTCCACTACACGTGTGATGAGGAGAATAACTGGGCCCCTGATGTCGAAGACATTCGCTCGAAGGTGACGGATCGCACGAAGGCGATTGTCATCATCAACCCGAACAATCCGACCGGCGCGGTCTACACACGCCAGACACTCGAAGCCATCGTCGATATCGCTCGTGAGCACTCACTCCTGCTGCTTTCCGACGAAATCTACGACCGTATCCTCTACGACGATGCAGAGCACATTTCCACTGCCTCCTTGGCTCCAGATTTGCTCTGTATCACCTTCAACGGCCTGTCCAAGACCTACCGTGTGGCCGGTTACCGCGCGGGCTGGATGGTGCTGACTGGCCCGAAGCGCCACGCAGAGGGCTTTATCGAGGGCATCAACTTGCTGGCCAGTACCCGTCTGTGCCCGAATGTCCCTGCTCAGCACGGCATTCAGGTGGCACTCGGCGGCTACCAGTCCATCGAGGACCTGATCTTGCCAGGCGGTCGCCTGCTGGAGCAGCGCAATGTCGCCTACGAGGGACTGACTTCAATTCCGGGCGTGAGCTGCGTAAAGCCGATGGGCGCCATGTACGCATTCCCGAAGCTGGATCCGAACGTCTACGAAATTCACGATGACGAAAAGCTGATGCTCGACATCCTGCGTGAAGAGAAGATCCTGATGGTCGGCGGCTCTGGCTTCAACTACCCGACGCCGGATCACTTCCGAATTGTCACCCTGCCGTGGGCACGCGACCTGAAGGAAGCCATCGAGCGTCTGGGCAACTTCCTGGTCAGCTATAAGCAGTAGCAGTACTTAAGGTTGCGCACGCTGCTGGTTCTTCCCTTCTCACATATCGATGCGCTGTTCACTTATGGACACACTGGAGCGCATCGATGAGTGAGTATTGCATCGATAGGTGAGCCACAGCGCTGATGACCACGGCTCGGCGCGCCGGAATGGCGGTACGCCTTCCGGTGCTGGTGCAGCGATTAGGTTATTAAGGGTGGGCAGGCATTCAAAAGATTCAATGAACTCTGACAACCAGCAACCTTTTCGCATTGCTGCGGGTTCCGACATTGGTGCGCATCTCGACGTACTGAAGAACTCGAACAGCGGCTCCCCTACCGGCCGGTTCCGGGCTGTCAATACCGCGAATCAACCCAACTCTGCAACCTCGGCTGCCCCAGCACGACATGCAGAGCCTGCCGCACATTCAAAACCAGCACCGGTACGGCAAAACGAACCTGCACAAGCCAAACCAAAATCAACGAAACCGCGGCACAACCCCACAAGAGCACGTCGCTTACTGGCCACAGTTCTTACAGTTGCTGGTATTGCCACTTTCCTCGCAGTGATTGGGCTCTGGCCATCGGGTGAAGCTCCGAGCCCAGGGCCGGGATTCCTGCAGTCACAGACGTCAGCTGCAGAGACGGTTAAGGGAACCGTCGTAAAGCACAGCGTCGGCGCGTGCAATTCGCCTGACAACGGACGCGTCTTCGACGACCAGCCGCGGCCAGGACTGGCGGCCTCCCTCAATGACCCCGCGGCGCCGAAATGCCAGCTCTCGGTCATTGAGCTGACCTCGGGCCCAGACGAGGGCAAGAAGACGCTTCTGGAGGCATCCGGCCTTCCCGGCGAGATTGAGCTGGAGGAGGGCGACAAGGTCGTCCTGGCAATTCACCGTCCAAACGCGGCCGGTACCGGAGCTGTCGACAATGGTGCCGTGCCGGATCCGGGGTTGATGACACCGGCTCCCGGCGTTGTTCCCGCGCCTGCCCCTGAGGGCGCAGAGGGTGAGCCTGCTCCTGATGCAGAGGCTCCGGCACCAGCTCCAGCCCCGGAGCAGGAACCAGCACCTGAATCCGGTGCAGAAGCCCCCGCTGCCCCCGCTGCTCCCGAGGCCGACACTAATGTTGTCGACCTCGCGCCCGATCAGGTTGTCGACACCGCTAGCATCGGCAACACCTACACCTTCCTGGACATGGATCGCACCACGACGATCTGGTTGTGGCTCGGCGCGGCAGTACTTCTCATCATCCTCGTCGGCATGACTCGCGGAGTCTTGAGCCTCATTGGTCTTGGCATCACGCTGGCCGCAGTGATGGGATTCCTGGTTCCGGCACTGCTACGCGGTGGCGATCCTGTGGCCTTGGCTATCACGGCGGGCGCGGCGATCCTCTTCCCGGTGCTCTTCCTCGTACATGGCATCAATTGGAAGTCAGCTTCCGCACTGGCGGGAACACTCACCACGATGGTGTTGGCGGCGGGCCTGGCCAACCTCGCAATCTCCACGTCACAGCTACGTGGTCTCGGCAACGAGGACAACCTGCTCATTCAGCTTTACCTGCCTGACGTCTCCGTCACAGGTCTGCTTCTGGCGGGATTCATCATCGGCGCGTTGGGCGTGCTTAACGACGTCACCATCGCCCAGGCCTCGACCGTCCAGGAGCTCTACGAAGCAGCTCCGCGGTCGCGGCCTATGGAGGTCTTCCGCTCGGCAATGCGCGTCGGTCGCGATCACATCGCGTCGATGGTCTACACACTGGTACTGGCGTACCTCGGCACCGCACTACCGCTATCGATTTTGTTAAGCGTCTCCGACCGGCCGCTGATGCAGTCGTTGACCTCCGATGTCGTGGCCACAGAGCTGCTGCGTTCCACCATCGGTGCGGTGGCTTTGGTACTCGCAGTGCCGATTACCACCCTCATCGCCGCCTATACCGTGGCCCCGGAGGGTATGAAGTTTCCGAAGCGCTCGAGGGCAGCTAGCATTTAGCCGCGGCCGAGGCAGGTGACATCCCAGCCTGCGGCACGCCACTGGTCGGCTGGCAGGCAGTTGCGGCCGTCGAGCACCGCTGCGCGTTTGACCAGCTTCTTCACAGCCACCGGGTCGATGTCGCGGAACTGCTGCCACTCGGTGGCGACGACAACCATCTCCGAGCCTTCCAGAGCTGCTTCGATGCTCGGTGCGTACTCCAAGGTCGGGAAATTCTTCTTGGCGTTCTCCATGGCCTGCGGGTCGTAAACGCTTACCGAAGCGCCCGCCAGAGACAGCGAACCGGCAATCGACAGCGCCGGGGAGTCACGCACATCGTCAGAGTTCGGCTTGAAAGCCGCACCCAGCACCGTCACGGTATGGCCGAGCAGCGAGCCGCCGAAGCTACCGCGCACCAGGTCAACGGTCTTTTCACGGCGACGCATGTTAATTGCATCGACCTCGCGCAAGAAGGTCAGCGCCTGGTCAACGCCCAGCTCACCGGCGCGGGCCATGAATGCGCGGATATCCTTCGGCAGGCAACCGCCGCCGAAGCCCAGACCCGCGTTGAGGAAGCGGCGGCCAATTCGGGCGTCCATACCGATGGCGTCGGCAAGCGTAGTGATATCCGCACCTGTGACCTCACAGATTTCAGAGACCGCGTTGATGAAGGAAATCTTGGTGGCGAGGAATGCGTTCGCCGACACCTTCACCAGCTCTGCGGTGGCAGTGTCCGCGACGATAAGCGGCGTCTCGCGCTCGAAGATAGGACCGAAGCACTCGCGCAGGCTGTCCTCAGCGATTGACTCGACCTCCTGACCCGCACCATTGAGGATCATGCCCGGCTTCTGGGTGCCCAGCACCACACGGTCCGGCTCGAGAGTGTCCTTTACTGCGAAGCCCTCACGCAGGAACTCCGGGTTCCAGGCGATTTCGAGGCTGGTGTTCTTCAACTGCTCATCACCAGCTGCTGCGCGCTCACTGATCATCTTCGCAGCCAGCTCCTGCAGGCGCGGTGCGGTACCGACGGGCACAGTGGACTTACCAAACACTAAATGCTTGCCGACGACGCGCTTAGCCAATTCGGTAATAGCTGCGTCCACATAGCGAACATCGGCGGCGTACGAGCCCTTAACCTGCGGAGTTCCGACACCTACGAAGTGGACGTTCGCAAATTCAACGGCTTCGTCGTAGTTAGTGGTGAAACGTAGTCGCCCCGACTCAACGTGCTTCTTTAGCAGTTCGGGCAAGCCGGGTTCAAAGAAAGGAACTTGACCTGCGGACAATGCCTCAATCTTGGCGGGATCAACATCTACGCCGAGAACCTCGTGACCCAACTCCGCCATCGCCGCAGCATGAGTGGCACCAAGGTAGCCCGTACCAATAACCGTAATACGCATAAGGGCTATTATTTATCGAAAGATAAAAGGCCTTCAAGCCGATTTAACCCTTAAATGGTGTAAACTAAAGGCCCATATTTAAAGCTTTGACCTGCAGAAACTCTTTATTGAACACTTGTTTACGTTTCTTCACCGAGAATTCACTCGAGGCTATTCACAATTCATTTATGCCCCGAGTTCCCAATGCCTTATTCCTCATCGCGGAAGTTGAGGTATGCACGCGAAGGCGTCGGGCCTCGCTGCCCTTGATACTTCGAACCGAGCTTGCCAGAACCGTAAGGCACCTCTGCCGGCGAGGACATCTTGAACAGTGCCAGCTGACCGACCTTCATGTTCGGCCACAGTGCAATGGGCAAGTTTGCGACGTTGGATAGCTCCAGCGTGATGTGGCCTGAAAAGCCTGGGTCAATAAAGCCGGCGGTTGAGTGCGTTGCCAGGCCCAGACGCCCCAGTGAAGACTTACCTTCCAGACGGCCTGCCAAGTTTGGCGGAATAGTGAAGTATTCCAAAGTCGATGCCAGGACGAACTCACCCGGGTGAAGAATGAAGGGCTGCCCTTCCGGAACCTCGTGCGGGGATGTCAGCTCTTCCTGCGGCAACTTCGGATCGATATGCGTGTACTGCGAGTTATTAAAAACTCGGAAAAACTTATCCAGACGCACGTCGATAGACGAAGGCTGAATCATCTTCGGGTCGAAAGGATCAATGCCGAGGTGGTCGGAGCCTTCGGCATCGATAGCGGCACGAATATCACGATCTGAGAGCAACACATAGACCAGCTTAACCGCTCTGTAATGCACAGCGTGTGTCGGTTGCAGGATAAACCCCACTAAATTCAGTGGAACGGCTGCCAACCAATTTTTTCGACGCGAATCGAGAGTGCTACATTGAAGTTACAGAGGGCGACTGATTGCCTGCATGTCACATCTACTGTGCCAATCTCGTGGCGTGCTTTTAATCATTCCGCCTACTGTGTGCCGATGTAGTTCAATGGTAGAACTCCTGCTTCCCAAGCAGGCGGCGCGGGTTCGATTCCCGTCATCGGCTCCACTATGACGTCGAAAATGATAAGTAGGCGTTTGCGTTAGCAGGCGTTGATTTGGTCGAGGCGGACGCTATGGTCGGCGACCTCGGTAACGAGTTCAGCGTCGTGGGTGATGACAATGACGACGGCACCAGTGTCAGCGAGTTTACGCATTACCCGGGAAATCGCGACAAGGTGCTTGTAGCCAACACCGGACGTGGGCTCGTCGAAGATGTAAACTTTCTTGTTCGCAGCAAGCGCTGTAGCAATAACCAGGCGTTGGCGTTGCCCGCCAGAGAGTGCTTGGGGATGATCAGCCTCGTGGTCGGCAAGGTCGAGTTCTTCAAGGATCGCGTGGGCATCGATGCGTTGCTTTTCGGCTTTGGTCGTGCCGAGCGTGACTTCGTCAATGACTGTGTCCGAGAACAACTGTCGGGTAGGGTCTTGCATCACAAGGTAGGAGTCACGGCTGGTGAATTTCTGTCCATTGAGTGTGATGGATGTATGCTTGGCCTTTTCAAGTCCGCAGACGATCCGTGCCAGTGTTGATTTGCCCGACCCGCACGGGCCCAACAGTGCAGTGATTTTCCCTTCCGGGAAGAGCACATGGTCGATGTTGAGGACTGTGTTTCCGTGGCGGTAGGCGAAGGTGAGGTTGTCGATCGTGAGCCCATCTCCTGCCGGTTGCGGTAGCCGCGGCATGGGCACGGGCACAAGGGATCGCAGTCCAAGCTGTTTGCGCTCCTCATCCGAGGTAGCGTAGAACTCTTCGCCGGTTGCGGTGAGGGCGATATTGCCTTTGTCGAAGCAGTAGACGCGGTCGACAATCCCGGCGAGGAAACTCAGCCGGTGTTCAGCGATGATGATGGTGTGCCCGTCTTTTTTGAGCCGGGCGATGAGCGTGGCGAGTTGGTCGATAACGTCAGCGGACAAGTTCGCGGTCGGCTCGTCAAAGACGATCAGCGACGTGTTGTTGCACATGGCGACGGCGCAGGCCACGCGTTGCATCTGCCCACCCGACAGTTGTGTGACGCGGGATTCCAACTGGTCGGCGATACCTAACTCGGCGGCAACCTCGTCAATGCGGGCACTAATCTCCTGCGGGTCGCGGCCGAGATTTTCTGGGCCGAAGGCGAGTTCTTGGCGCACGTGAGTGGTGTAGAACTGGGTGCGCGGGTTTTGAAACACTGTCGAACAGTGGTGGGCAAGCTCTGATAGATCTACTCGTGCCACGTCAATGTCGTCGACTGTGACGCTTCCGGTAAGGTCGCCGTCGTGGAAGTGCGGGATCAGCCCGTTAAACAGCCGTAGCGCGGTAGTTTTCCCTGACCCAGACGCGCCGCACAGCAAGGTGACGGTTCCAGGTGTGATGGTGATGGTTGCGTCTGTGATTGAGGGGTGGTCTGCTCCCCGATAGGTGAAGGTGACGCCGGTGGCTTGGGCTGTTGTCATAGGGTGATTCTCCATATCGCGAAGCCGATAACGATGAGCAGAATGACCGCGTCGACCACCCGGAATTTCACGACCGTGACTGAGGTAGGCTTTGCGGTTCCGCCCAGTCCGCGTACAAGGGCAGCAGATGCCAGTTCGTCCCCGCTTCGCACCACGGTCGATAGCAGCGGGATCGTGAAGTACTGGGCCGCGCGCAGGGAAAGCGCGGACATCCCGCGAAGCTTCATCGCATCTGAGATCGCTTTAACCTCGTGGCCGATCACGGGCAGCACCCGTAACGCGACTGAGATAGGGATCGTCAAACAAGTCGGGATTCGTGAGCTGGCTAGTGCTTTTTGCAAGGTGGCAGGTCGGATTACACCGATCGCGTATGCGCCCATGCCTGCGCTGACGCTGAATCGCCACATCCACTGCAGAAACAGCACGAGGAATGCGCTGGCTGTTGATTTCCAGACCAGGGGTATCACATAAACGAGCCCACCGAGGACCGCAAACGTGGCCAGGTAGACGGCCACCCAGCTCGGGCGCACGAGCGTGTTGGGGTTGATCGAGGCGCTCGCCAGCATCACGGCAGCGAATCCGCCCAGAGCACACACGAACCACGGCGAGTAGGAACTGTAGATCGTGGTGGAGACGATGACGAGCGCTACGATAATCGTGCGCGGGTCGGGAAGTTTAGACAAGACCGGCCCGTTCAAAGTGTTTGCGCGCGACCCTGGTTCCCAACAGACCAGCAAGCCAGCCAACGATGAGCATCACGACGAAGAAGCCCAACAGAATCGGGATAGTGACAACCTGGGCCATCTTCGCGGCATACTCGGCGCCCATTTGTTCGGCGATCTGCGACATATATGCCTCTTGGTTCATAAATAGCGGCATCCACGGTGACACGTAGATCGGCAGAATAAACAGTGCGTATGCCAGCGGAACGCGAACCTTCACGCTCTTCGGCCCCTTGGTGATGACTAGGTCGGCGAGCAGGCCGAATACAGCGGCGATCGCGATGCCGCCCACCCAGTGGCCGGTCACGAAGAAGAGGATTTCGATGAGGATCAGCATGATGGTCAATGCCCCCATCTTCGGAGTGCGTGCTGTGAACAGCGCAAAGACGATGCCGTTAACGAGGATAGAAAGCAAGAAGCCGGCATACATGGCGACGGGGATGAACCCGAGCATTCCGAATGCAAACACGATGACGAACATCAAGGCAGTGAAGACGCCGATGTTGATGAAGTCGCGCGTGTTGAGGCGCGAGGATGTGCGTGTGGACATAGTTTTTCCTTTTATGTGCTGATATGCGCTGTGTTTAGACGAGTTGCCATCCGCCTGCGTTGATGCGCTCTTGCCAGAAATCGCGGTATTGACCCGGCTGGTTGACCAGCTCGTCGTGAGGCCCGCGCTGGGCGATACGCCCACCGTGGGAGAGCACAATAATTTGGTCAGCTTGGCGAATGGTTTCCAGTTTGTGGGCGATCACGATCAGCGTGGAGTGCTTGCGTAGCTCGTTCATCGCCGCAACAATGTTGGCTTCATTTTCCGCGTCCAATGCGCTGGTGGCCTCATCGAACAGCACGATCGGGGCCTTCTTCACCAAGGCGCGAGCGATGGACACTCGTTGGCGTTCCCCACCTGACAGTGCACGCCCGCCAGCGCCCGCCAATGAATTCCAGCCATCTGGGAGGCGGTTGACGATTTCCGTCACGCCCGACAGGTCAGCGGCCCACCTGATTTCTTCATCGGTAGCTTCTGGGTTGCCAAGGCGAATGTTGGCCTCAAGCGTGTCATTGAATAAGTAGACGTCTTGGAAGACCAGGGATATCTGGCGCATCAAATCTTCGGTGGTCTGCTCACGCACATCAACCCCGCCAACGCGCACGCTGCCGGACTGCACATCCCAGAAACGTGCAACCAACCGGGCGATCGTCGTCTTCCCGCACCCAGATGGACCAACCAGGGCACACATGCCGCCTTGCGGGACATGGAAGGAAAAATCACGGAGAACCGGGGTGTCCGGATCGTAGCCGAAGGTCACATCATCGAAGCGAACATCACCAGGAGCGCTCACCGGTGTGGAGGTGACAGGTTCGGACAGTTCGGGAGCGTCCATGACCTTGTCGACGTGGTTCATCTGCTGGCGGCGTTCTTCCAGCCCAGATATATTTCCGCCAATGTCTTGGAGCATGGTGGTGAACCGCAGGCACATGCCGATTGTCACCAAGGCGTTCAGCGCATTCATCTGCCCGCCGAGGGTGAGTTGGGCGGTGAGCCAGATCATCACCACAATGAGCGCTTGGACGAACATCCCATTAATCAGGTTCGCTAGTGTTTCGAACCACAATGCTTTGCGGCCCTTGCGGTCAGCCTGGTCGAAAGCCTGATCAAGGGCCGGGTAGTCGTCGGCGACGTGACAGGAACGCAATGCACCTTGGCAGGTGGCGAATTCGACCATGCGAGCCGCCAACTCTGACTCGGCTGGTTCGGAAACCTTCTTGCCCTTATCGAGAAGCACACGGGAGATATGGAGGAAGGCAAGCATGATCGGGAACGCGATCGTCAAGGTCAGTCCCAGCCGCCAATCCCAGAACCAGGTTCCCACAGTGACTACGAGCACGGCTGAGAGTTTTTGGACGAGGGAGAAAATGAAATGTGCCGCCGACTCGCCCAAGTCCATCATTTCCTTGGTGACCATGCGCGACAGTCGGCCAGAGCTACCCGAATCGAACACTCCCAGTGGTAGGCGGGCTACTTTGTTACCTACTGCCTGGTGGACGTCGTGAATGAATCCAAGCGCGCCGATATAGCCGGTGCGCATGCCATAAAACTCCGTGCCCACGCCCAGCACCGCGAACACCGCCAAGGCGATGAGCCAGCCCCAAAACGACAGCCCCCACACCGGCATTCCGGTCGCCAAGGCGCTTGCTGCAGGGAGTAGCGCGAGCAGGGCAAAGCCGTGACACAGTCCTGAGACCGCACCCCACGCTTGACCGACCGAGAGGTCTCGCCACGAGGTGGGTTCCATCAAACGCTTAAAGCGTGGCAGCAATAGTTGATTCATCGTTTCATCTCCTCGCATGCACCTTGGGCAAGAAGTGCCTGATAGTGCGCATTACCCAACAGCTCGTCGTGTTTACCGACCACAGCAATGCCCCCGCGTTCCATGACGACAATTTGGTCTGCCCCTCTGATCGAGGCCAGTCGGTGGGCGATCACAATCACGGTTCTGCCTTTGGCAAGAGTCGAGAGAGCTTGTTGGATTTTCGATTCCGATTCCGGGTCCGCCATCGCCGTCGCCTCGTCCAGCACCAACACTGGGGCATCAACCATGAGCGCCCGGGCGATCGCGATACGGGCTGCCTGCCCGCCCGAAACGTGGGTGTCCTCCCCCAACACAGTGTCGTAACCATCGGGCAGGCTCATGATGAACTCGTCGATCTGCGCTGCTCTCGCTGCCTGCCGCACCTGCTCCAAGGTTGCGTCTCGCGCGCCCAGGGCAATGTTGTTGTGGATGGTGTCGCGAATAAGCTGTGCATCTTGCAGGACGAATGCGACCGTCGAATACAACACATCCTGGGAAATGCTCTTTAGATCAACCCCGCCGATGGTGATCGTGCCAGCGTCCGGGTCATCGAAGCGGGCAATTAAACTCGCCAACGTCGACTTCCCCGCACCCGACGGGCCAACCAGCGCGGTCACCGTGCCTGCCGGAATGCTCAGGCTCACCTCGTCTAATGCCTGGGTGTCGTCATAGGCATACGACACACCCCGAATCTCGATATCATGACCGTGTGGTGTCTGTGGCGCATCGGGCTGACTCAACGCCGGTAGCTCCATGACATTCACCAGCCGTACTGCCGCTGAACCTGCGAGCTGATAAGACCAGGCGATGGTTGCGACTGCCATCAACGCTCCCGGCAGCACCAAGGCGATCAACGTCGTCGTTATCACCTCGTAGATGCTCACCCAACCGGCGTTCATCATCAACGCGCCACCGCCAAGGTTCACGATCAACAGCACCGGGATCGACACCCACGAAAATGAGGCGACCGACATCGACACCAGCGGCATACACCACGCCCGGTAGAACTTAGAAAACTCGTTAGCTGCATCTAAATAGGCTTTATGTGCTTGGCCGACCTTGCCGAACGCTTTCACCACTGAGATACCGGCAACGAACTCGGCCATCGTTGCCGAAACCTGAGCGAGCTTGGTGTCCATTTCCGCGGTCTTCTCATTCATCCCTCGCATCGACATGCCATACATGCCCACATAAACCGGAATCGTTGCAATCGACAGCAGAGCGAGCCGCCAATCCACCACGAACGCATAGGCCAACAAGGCGAGCGGGGAGACGATTGCGTTCAGTTTCTCGATCGGCCCGTGTGCGATCACTGTGTGCACCGTGGCCGTATCATCCTGAATGGTCTTGCGGATCTTCCCTTCGCCCTCGCGGGTAAACCACGACAGCGGAGCAGTCGACATTCGGGCGGCAATTTGCCGACGCATCTGATTACGCAACGACAGGTCAATAAAATGCGTCACGCCCAACGCAACAAAATACAAAGTCAACCGCGCCATGTAAGCAGAAACAAGGAGCATCACGATCCAGTTCACCCGCGCCGGGTCCACCCGGTCTTGCATCAGCGCAGCTCCCAGCTCCACCAAAGCCACATAGGGTGCGATAGCCAACACCCCAGAGGCGAACGTTAAGGCCTGCGCGATAAACAGTTTGCCTTTCACCGGCTGCGATAGCTGACGGATCGCGTTCTGGCCAGCGACTGATTTTTCCTTCGCCGACCCATACTCGCCTTCAACAACCTGATCCGTTGCACTTTCGTTCACGTAAGCACCATCCTTCTTAGGCATGCCTAACCTTACTATATTTCTGGGAGGTGTGTCTACTGTGCACGTCAACTGATACGAACATCACCCTTTCAGGGCAATCCTCACCTGTTCACCGGTGCGGAACACGAACCGGATCGCGTCCTCGGTGACAATGGCGTGGTCGATAAGTGCGCTCCATTGTGCGGGGTGAAACTCGCTCACAGGTTCCCCTGTCAGATCATTCAGGGTTGTGGTGATGGCGGCGTGCTTGGCGGTGTTCGCTGCGATATCTTTTTCCAGGCTTGTTCTACGTGCGAGCGTCTTACGGTAGGTAGTATCGAGTTCGGCGTACGCGGATTGGCAGGCGTCCTGGTCGAGCGCACACCGCTGGTTTTCCGCAATCAGCGCTTCGATCTGCTCGTCTTTCACCGTCGCGCTGCTGCAGGGATGTTCGTCTGTGTATTTATGGTTGCATTGCCAAACTGCGTCTTTGCATTTCGTGTTCGACGCCCACGTTTTACGCCCATACCACGCCCCACACCGAGCACATTCCAGCCGGGTGGAGAACAACCCGACTTTCGCTGACTATATGTTGCCATGCCTGGTGGCGAGTTCGTATTGCATCTGATCCCAGATACGCGGTTCGGTAATCGGCTCATGATTACCTGATACATAGTATTGGGGTACTTCGCCTTCGTTGACCTTCATCTTCTTAGTAAGGAAATCGGTGGTGAACGTCTTTTGCAGCAGGGCGTCGTCCTTGTATTTTTCGTTGGACAGGATGGAGCACACTGTCGAGGTTGACCACACTTCTTTCCCGCGCGGGGTGAGAATCTTGCGGGCAGCGAGCTCGGTTTTAATCTCACTGATCGCTATCCCATCAAGGAACAGCTGGTAGATCAACCGCACGGTCGGAGCCTGCGTCTCGTCGATGACGAGGCTTCCACCCTCGCCTTTCTTATATCCGAGTAGCACCAATTACCCATAATCCCCACGCCGACTCCCGTTTCGGAGGAGTTGGCGTGGGGCTTTTACGTGGTCGCGGTTTACGAGGATGGCGACGGCGCGGTGTACCTCAGCCACCGCAACACGGCTTTGACACGACGGTTGTTATCTTCCGGTTGGAAGCCAAGCTTCAAGAACACATTCGCCACATGTTTACTCACTGCACCAGCGGTTAGCACCAGGCGCTTTTCCATTTCCTTATTACTGAGCCCCTGCGCCATCAGGTCGAGCACTTCGCGCTCGCGCGGGGTCAGCGCAGCGATCCCGTCCTGCTTTGCAGTAAGCAGAGTCGCAACCACCTCAGGGTCAACTACGGTACCGCCACTTCGTACCTCTTCCAGTGCTGAGACAAAGTGCTCGACATCCGAGACACGTTCTTTCAGCAGGTACCCAAAGCCACCATGCTGCAGCAGGCGATCCAGGTAACTGGCCGCCACGTATTGACTGAGTACCACAACCGGCTGGTCAGGGTTGTCCTGGCGAAGTGTGGAGACCGCGAGCAGTCCGTCGTCACGCATGTTCGGTGGCATCCGGACATCGCTGACGATGACATCGAACGTCTGGCCTTCGGCAGTGTCGAGCAGCTGATCCGCATCACCGACGGCGACGACCTCGTGTCCCAGCGCCCGCAGCAGGCCGGTCAGCCCCTCGCGCAGGAGTACGGAGTCCTCTGCCAGCAGTATTTTCATCGCGTCCTTCCTTGGCGAATCGGCAGTTCCAGCAGCAATTGGGCTCCACCGTCGGCGTTGGTGAGTTCCACGGTTCCACCGAGCGCTGCCGCCCGTTCGCGCAGGCCCGCAATGCCGGTTCCACTGTCATGCTTTACGACGTCTACAGCGTCTGCACTCGTTGGTTTTTCCAGGCCTTCGCCATTGTCGCGCACAGTGACCGTAAGCGTATCCAGATGGGACACGAGCGCCTTCTTCGGAGTCTGAACCGCGAGAGTGATATCAGCTCGATCGGCATGGCCATGCTTGGTGGCGTTGGTCAGCCCCTCCGCTGCGCAGTGGTAAGCGAGCAGCGCTGTGGTTTCATCAATCGGGCCGAAGTCGGAGACACCGTCCTCACGAACAGAAACCTCCATGCCAGAGTGCGCTGCCAATTCCTCTACTGCTGCGACTAGGCCATTTTCGAAAAGCACTGGCGGGGCGATGCCAAGCACCACGGAGCGCAGCTGCGCAAGAGCCTGCGTTGCATTGCGGTCGGCGGCAGAGAGTGCCTCGGCTACCTTTTCCTCAGTCTTACCCATGCGAGCAGCGGCAATGTTGAGTTTCAAGGCGGTCAGGTGCTGCTGCGGACCGTCGTGAAGCTCGCGCTCAATGCGACGGCGCTCGCCTGAGAAAGAGTCGATGAGCACATCGCGGGACTGGCTGACTTCCTCACTGGATGGTGCGAGGATGACGCGAGAGAGCCAAATGGACAGCAGGCCGGCACCGAGGTTGATGGCGATGGTCAGCACCAAAAAGAGGATGGCGAAAACCCAGGCAACCCCGATTTTCTGTGTGGGGTCAGTCAGAGTCCAGCTGAAAAACCGCACTTCATCAACCAGGAATGGTGCAGCGAAGAGCACTCCGACAGTGAACCCGCCGCCGACCCACGCTGTGAAGGTGACAAAGCCAATGGCCAACTGCACGAGCAGGTTGACGAAGTTGCGGATGTCGAACCAGCGATTGGTCACGCGGTTGGCGATTGGGGTGCCGGACCACGATGCTGCCCAGCGGGAGAGCCAATCGGCACCGCGGCCAATGAGCGGAATCCAGGGCAGAAGAAAAGCGGAGACAATCAATCCCGGAATGAACAGCAGTCCGAGAATAAAACTCCAGGCCAGCGCGATTAAATTCTTTTTCTTTGTCATAGTTTCAAAGCTAAGTTGGCCCGTGTCCAAATACAGTGGAGCTAACTCCCCTAAATTCAGTCGAGCTGAATACGTCCCGGCTTCTTTTCGCCGATACCACGGTCGGCCAGTTCGTCATCAATGTACGTTGGCCGACCGACAATCAACCCAAGCACTGCTAGCACCACCGTGGTGCCAAGCAGCACGACCAGAATCGGTGTCCATGTTTCCGCGGTTCCGGCGGCCACGCCTACCAGGAAGGGGCCGACTGCGGAGAAGATGTAGCCGGTTGGCTGCACGAAGCCGGACAGTCGCGCGGTCAGCTCGTGGCTGCGCGTGCGGCCCGGAATCAGTGCGATGGCCATGGGGAAACAAAAACCACCCACACCCAGCAGGAACGCAGCCCCAATCGCGTATCCAGCACCAGTTTCCGCCGTTCCCCGCTGGTCAATCAAAATCATCAACACATAGCCGAGGAAGAAAAGGCAGCCGAGACCAAAGGCAACGTAGGACATGGTGCGGAGCCGTGCAATCAGCGGCGGCATCAGCAGCCCGCCGATGATGCCCAACCCTTGAACAATCATGGACGCTGCAGTGGCTATGTTTACGCTGATACCTGCGTCGATAAGCATTTTCGGCATCCAGCCCATGAGCACGTAGGCGTTCATCGACTGCACGCCGAAGAAAACTGCCAGTGCAATGGCTGTCGGTGACTTCCAGATTGGTGTGCTTGCCGAGGCACTGACCGGCGCCTTCGGGTAGTCGAATCCGATGCGTGCACGCAGCGGCAACCACACGACGAGCTGCACCAGGGCGGTGATTGCCCATGCGGCAAGCGCCCAGCGCCACATTTCGATACCACCTGCAGATGTCTCGGGAGAATCGCTAATCAAAAATGCCGTCGCCGGCCCCAGTCCACCGCCGAGGGCGAGCATGCTGGAGTACAGCATCATCAGCACGACCGTATGGCGACCGCCGTGCACCTTAATCCACGCAGGTAGCAGCACATTTCCCAGCGCAATGCCAGCAACCGACAACGCAGTAAACAACAGGAATAGCCAGATGCTGCTCACCCACGGGCGCACCGCAAGACCGACGAATAGCAACGCTGCAGACAGTGTGAGTGCGCCGCTTAAACCCATGCGCTTGCCGACGGACACCGCGGACAACCCAATCGCGAAAAACGCGAGCCCCGGAATGGCCGTAATCAGACCACCAAAGGCGGAGGATGCGCCGAGGTCGGAGAGGAGCTGATCGAGCACCGGACCGATCGACGCGATACTCGGTCGCAAGTTCAGCGCCGCAACGATTACGGCTATGACAAGGACGGGGACGCCGAGTGCAATGGCGTTCTTCGAGGACCCAGGAACTTTTGATTGAGGTTGCCCTGGATTTTGTTCTGCTGCCATAACAGTGGACGTTACCGCTTTCTGTTAATGACTCTCTATCTGATTCAAGCCGCTCGTTCGGAGTAGCTTTAAAGATTGACGTACTCGATGTCGCTGTTGTCCTATCCTGGATTACAGCGACATCTCTTTTTCTGTATCTATTGACAGTTTTTCGGCTATCTCTGACGTAAGGATTGAACTGAAAATGGTTGAACCGATTTCTGATTCCATGCTCATTGCCTACGACGGCTCCGACGAAGCCAAGCGGGCGCTGGCCTACGCCGGAAAACTGCTGCGCGTTAAGAAGGCCTACATTCTGACGGCCTGGGAGCCTCTACAGCGTGCTGCAGCACGCACTGCTGGCGCCTCTGGCATGATGCAGCCCGACTGGGACGCCACTACTGAAGACGGCGATCCCGCTCACGACGAGGCCGTCCGTATTTGCCGTGAGGGTGTGCAGATTGCCGCTGAGGCCGGCTTCGTCGCGGAGCCCTACTTGGTAGAGACTGAAACTACTATCTGGTCGGCCATCGTCGATGCAGCTCACGACCTCGATGCGGGCGTGATTATCTCCGGCACTCGCGGTGTGACTGGCTTGCGTGGTCTGTTTACCGCCTCGACCTCTGACGCGTTGCTGAAGAATGCTGGCCGCCCGGTCCTCGTCGTTCCCGGGGAAAAGGAATAATTTCTAGAAAATTTTTAAAAACTTACTTAGCTGATAGAAAATGGGTTAATCTCTCA
Source organism: Corynebacterium sp. HMSC076C10 (assembly GCF_001812455.1). Lineage (NCBI taxonomy): Bacteria > Bacillati > Actinomycetota > Actinomycetes > Mycobacteriales > Corynebacteriaceae > Corynebacterium > Corynebacterium sp. HMSC076C10. The sequence goes on along the minus strand of NZ_KV809097.1, from coordinate 125,318 downwards.
ACTAAGAAACTCAATGACCGCTGAAACCACCCAAAATTCAAGGCAGGGAGAGATTCCCAGCTGTTTCACTGGTTTACAGATGTCACAGAGTGTAGTTTTATAAACAGTATTGACTTAATGCACACGAGGAGTCCTCAACATGGCATACGAAACTGATTCCGAGCAGCGTCGTAGCGTTGGCCCTGCCCTGGCCTCGGCGCTCATTGGCGCCCTTCTCGGTGGTGCCGCTATCTTCGGCATCGGCCAGGCTCTGACCGAAGACCGAATTCCGGAAGCACAGGCTGTTTCCACCGATGACGCTCTGCTTGGCGGTGTCGAGTACGGTCAGCGTTAAGTCTTTAACGCTAACCCTCCTTTAACGCTATGCCCACCTTTGTTCGAGCGCGTAAGCGCGTGCTTGTACCTTGGTGGGTTTTGCTGTGCCTGCTGGCATTCATCCAGTCCCCCGGCAAGACTGTCGCTGACACAAAGCACGACCTGACAGAAGACCCCATCGGGTTTTTGTCCGCCTCGCTCAACATGTGGTCAGACACCATGCCGCTGGGACAGCTTCAAAACCAGGCATATGGCTATCTCTTTCCACAGGGCGCATTCTTCGCCCTGTTCAGTTTGCTGCCCGATGTATTAGCGCCCGGCTGGATCATCCAGGCGCTGTGGTGGAGTCTTACTCTCTGCTTGGCTTTTACCGGCGCATATCGCGTGGCTGAAGCTATAAGCGTCGGCACGCATACCTCTCGCGTACTGGCGGCGTTGTTGTACTCGTTGTCGCCGCGGGTGATTACGACGTTGGGCGCGATTTCGTCCGAGACCTGGCCCGTAGCGCTGGCACCGTGGATTCTGCTTCCGCTCCTGCGGGTCGCGGCCCGGCGCGAGGAACTGCCCTGGCGCGCGACTGCCCGCGCCGTATTGCTGTCCGGTCTAGCGGTACTGTGCACTGGCGCGGTCAATGCGGTCAGTACAGCGGCGGCTTGCATCCCCGCAGGTCTAATGCTGCTCTTCTTCGCTTTTACGGGGCCTCGTCGCGGGCGTGCGTGGGCGATGCTCGGCGGTTGGCTGGCTGCGTGTGCAGCGGTCAGCATGTGGTGGATTGTGCCTCTACTACTGCTGGGCAAGTACTCGCCACCGTTTACGGACTACATTGAGTCCTCCGGCGTGACCACTCGTTGGTTGAGTCTCGGCGAAACGCTCCGCGGCTCCACTTCGTGGACCCCGTTTGTCTCTTTCGAGCGAGTCGGCGGAAATGCTCTGGTCGCGGAGCCCATCCTCATTTACGCCACTCTGGCTGTGGCGGCGATTGGTCTGCTTGGCTTGGTCATGCGCTCACTGCCGCTGCGTCGGATGTGGCTGATGATGCTGCTGATCGGGCTTGTCATCGTGGCGGCCTGGACGGAGCCATTCGGGCTGGTGTGGGAATCGGCTCGAGAGGTGCTCGATTCCACGCTCGCAGCAGTACGCAACCTGCACAAATTCGACACAATTGTGCGCCTGCCACTTGTTATCGGCTTCGCTCATGCGACAGCCCAGCTGCCATGGCCGTGGCGAGAGCCGGCGAACGAGCACAAGAACGAGACGGCGAGCGATTCAGCAGCCACTGGCTGGCAGCAGTGGCTGCACCCTGAGAAGCACCCGCGCGCTATCGCATCGATGCTGGTTCTGGTGGTTATCGCCAGTGCCACCGCACCTGCGTGGAGCGCCCGTCTCGCTCCGGCAGGCGGTTTTTCCGAGGTTCCGGGCTACTGGCACGAAGCGGCCGACTGGCTGAATGAGCAGGGCGAGGACACCCGCACGCTGGTGATGCCGTCATCTCCGTTTGCTGATCAGACATGGGGCAATACTCGCGACGAACCGCTCCAGCCGCTTGCCGACGTGCCCTGGGCCGTCCGCGATACCGTGCCGCTAGTACCCCCAGAGGCGATTCGCGGCCTCGATGGTCTGCGCAATTCGCTGACTCGGGGCCGCGAGGTACCGGCACTGGATGCCACCCTGCGCAACAATGGCATCGGCTATGTGCTGGTCCGCCACGACTTGAGAGTTACCTCGAGGGGCGATTCGCCGCGCGCCATCACCTCCACGCTGCAGGACTCCCCGACCATGGAAAAGGTGGCGGAGTTCACGGACGAGGACGGCCATACCGCTATCCAGATTTGGGGCGCGGGCCCGAAGGAGCTGCGCAATCACGCCCTTTCGCCGCGGTTGGTGGACACTACACAGGTGCCGCTGGTCGCCGGTGGTCCTGAAGTGCTCCCGCGGCTTGATGAGGTCGATTCCGATGCCCCGGTGCGCATCCTGTCCGGTAAGAACGCCGGCACTGTCACCGACACTCCCGCACGCCGCGGCCGCAACTATGGTGAAGTCGTCGGAGCGGAGTCGGCAATCCTGGCCGAAGACGAGGACTCATATGTCCGCAACCTCGTTCCGGACTACCCCGTCGCGGGACTGCCACTGACGCAGACAGCAACGGGTCGCGCCACAATTGAGGTTTCATCGTCGGCCTCTGAGCCATACAACGTCGGTGGTGCATCGGCTGACCACTCGGTCAACGCAATGCTCGACGGCGACACCTCTACCTGGTGGGAACCCCTGGCAGGCAAGAGTCAGGCTGAGTGGGTCAAGCTGTCGTGGAAGGAACCGACCGATAACGCAGTGCTCAGCCTGACCGGTGCTCGCGTTCCGGCGCAACTGCGCATCCAGACCGATACGGCTTCCAGCTCCGTACAGTTGGTCCCGGGTGAGACGACCCACATTCCGCTGCCCGGCGGCAAGACCACATCTGTGCGCATCACAGCAAAGATTGCTCCTGTGGGGTTTGCTATCTCCGAGCTAGGACTGGTGATTCCAAAGCGGGACACTGGCTTCGACGCATTCGAATCCACCAACTCCGATTCCGATGAAGAGGCGGGACTTTCCGCCGAGGATATAGCAGAGGACCTCACGCCGGTTCGTGTCCCGGTGGTACCGAATTCCTCGTCGCTGGCTCAGCGTTGGGTCTTTGGCCAGGAGATTCACGAGGGCACGCTGGTGCGCCTGTTCACCGTTCCGAAGCCGGTAAAGGTGAAGGTCGATGCTGATACCTGTCGCAACAGCATCGGAGACCCGTGGGCCAGCCTCCAGCGAGGTGACGGTTCTGATCACCGCGAGCTGACCTGTGGTGAAGAGATTGAGCTCTCGCCGGGTCCATGGCGCATCGACGCCAAGTCCGATTGGGTATCGCTCACCTCGACTGACTACTTCGCGCCGTCAGCCGAGCAGCAGAAAGCCACGCCAATCGACCTGAACAGTCCTATTGACCCTGCCGACCACGATCGCATCGTGTGGCTGCCAATCTCTGTCAATGCCGGCCACGAGCTTCGTGTCGGAGGTGCCGCCATGAAGCCGGTAACGGTCTCTGGTTGGCAGCAGGGTTGGACAATTCCGGCTGGAATTGGTGGTGCAGTCGAGCTGACCTATCCACCGCAGCAGACCTGGCGTACTGGAATCCTCGCAGGCGGCGCACTCGCAGCTGTGTACGCACTGGTCGCTGTGGGGCTGGCTTTCGCTTGGCGACGATTCGCTCTCACCGCCCCGATTTCCGTATCTTCGCTGGGCAATGACTTGCCGCGGGCGGCTATTGGCATTGCGGCTGCCGCGACAGTGACCCTGGTATCCAGCTGGCCTGGTGTGGTCGTTGCCCTCGTCGTGGTTGCCGCTACCCTTGGTGCGGTTTTCTGGGCACGGAAGCGTGGGGACGTCGTCAAGCCATGGCTGAACGTGCGGAACGGACTAACTGTGGCACTTGCTGCGACGATGTCGATTGCGGGCTTGGTGCTGGCGGCGAACCCATGGCCAAAGGATGACTACGCCGGTGCCGGCTGGCCGCTTCAGTTACTACTGACGGCGGCGCTGACAATCGTGGCGTGCTGCTCGATGCTTTCCGGTAGCGGTGCTGATGACGACACCGACAGAGATGCTAGCGACACCGACAACACCGCTGATTAAAAGCCGTTAGCGGTTGACCCAGACGCGTGCGAAGAAGCGGCGGGCAGGTTCCTCGACGAGCGCGTAGGAGGCAGCGGCCACCGGAATCGACAGTGCGACCGTGACAATGGTGACACTGAGCAGATGGCCGGTAAATAGCTTCACGCCTAGCAGCGGGAATGCAATGGAGAGCATCGCCACGTGCCAGAGGAAGATGCCGTACGACCAGCGCCCTAGCGCCTGCATGATGGGGTGTTCAAGGAAGCGAGACTCCGGGGCCAGTGTCCAGGGGCCGATGATGGCGGCACCGAAGACCAGCCCGCACAGCAGGCGGCGGATGAATTCCCAGTTGGTGAGCTCGACTAGCCCTTCGGGCCCCAGGTAGGAAGCCAGGACCAGCGCACCAACGGCGATCGCCAGCCACAGCGAACGGCGGCGTGCCCAGCGCTGCATGGTTTCCACCTTCGCGCGGGCGGCATCGGTATCGACGCCCTGGAGCGATTCCAGCTCGGCGAGAATCATGCCAGCTGCGAACCAGGAAAAGTAGGCAATCGGCTGAATATGTGGGTTAACGCCTTCTGGGTACGGCAGTGGCAGGTAGGGCCAGCCGAAGCTCAAGATCGCAAGCAGGGAAATTGCCACTATGCGGCGCCCCTGCTGGCGATGCGGGTCCAACCGGCTAAGCCCAATGGCAAACAGCGGCAGCGAGATGTAGAACGCGACCTCCACCGACAACGACCACAGGTGCGTCAACCCACCGTGCAGCGAGCCGGAGAAATACACCTGTGTCAGCGTCAGATTTGTTAGCCAAATCTTGAGATCCGCGCCGCGCCCCACCGGCAGTGCGATGAGCACAATAAGCACTAGCACCCAGTACGCGGGCATAATGCGCGCGACGCGCTTCTTGTAGTACTTCGCCCAGCTCTTCTTCCGTCCGCCGTCGGCATCGGCCAATGCTTTACGACGGGGAATTCCGCCGTAACCCGAGCGGTGAGAACGCCACAACAGGAATCCGGACAGCACGAAGAAAACGGCCACGAAGAAGTCGAAGCGGCCGAGCATACGCTCCCACAGGGCTCCCACATCATGCCCGGTCTGGAATGCGACGTGCGTACCGATGATGCCCATCGAAGCCACAGCTCGCAGCCCCTCCAGCGAAGGCAGGAAGCCTGGGCGGAATGTGGTGGCAGAGCTCGATGCAGTGGTCGATCCCGAGCTGGATGCAGTGCTCGGCGTAGAGTTCGGCACAGAGCTCGACGCTGTGTCTTGCCCAGCGTTTGGCGCTGCCGCAAATGCCTTGGACGTCATAGTACTTTCTTACACGGATACCGGAATGAGTAAAATCACTTGTATTTTATTATGAAATAAGTCCTGTTCAGGCCGGTTTTTCCAAAACTCTTTTGTTTTCCCGACAAGTTATTTTTAAAAAACACACCCCATAACTCCTAACTTCCTGCTAGGTTTTGCAGCAGAAAGTTACGTACAGTTAAAGGACTATCCGCTGATGAAGAGAACTCTCGGACATGCACTGATTATCATCGGTGCTGCATTGATTGTCATTGCCGTCCTTCTGCCAACCTTCCTGGTGCCTCGCCTCCGGGTCATCCCACTTGACACTGTGAGCGATACCATCACGGAGGTGCGCGACGGCACTCTGTTGGACTCCAGCCAGCTGGGCAAGAATGAGCCAACGCCAAACCGCAAGAATGACCCGCGTTGCAAGGCAGAAACGGACGAAGAGAAGCGCGATCTCCCGGTCCACTGCTTCATCAACGACAAGACTCCGATGCAGTCGAAGCGCCACGTTGAGATTGAGGAGCCGGCTGACGACAAGATTGCAACCCTCCAGGTCGGTACCACTCTGCTGCGCGATGACCGCGAAGAGCCGAAGAACCTCATCAATGCGACCCTCGACCGCATCACTGTTGACCGCAGCACTGCGTACCCGGTAGATGACCCGATCTCCAGCGTTGCTATTAACGCACCGCAGGGTGGTTCGGACACCAAGCCGCCGACATTCACCCGTCCGGGCATCCAGTACCAGTTCCCGTTTGGTGCTGAGAAGAAGTCCTACCCGTACTACGACGTCCAGGCGATGCGTAACTTCGAGATTGACTTCGTCGGTGAGGAAACTCAGGATGGCGTCAAGGTCTACAAGTACTCCATGACCATTCCGCCGCAGAACCTCTACGAGTCCCTGACCGAGCACTTCACTCGCGACGGCCGCAAGCTCACCGAGGCTGACAAGTCCTCGCTGGCTTCCATGCGCCTGAGCTTCCCGGCTCACAAGTGGGGCCTGGAGGGTGACGACGACGTCGAGTTGGATCGTTACTACACCAACGTCCGTACTGTCCGCGTCGAGCCGACCTCTGGCGTGATCGTCAACGGTACTGAAGAGATGTTCATGTTCTACGCCAAGGACGACAAGGAAGCGGAAGAAATTGCTTCCAAGGCTGGCCGTGAAAAGGAGGCCAAGGAGCAGAACCGTACCGCAATGAAGTACACCGCTCAGTGGGACGAAGGCTCCAAGGGCCGCCAGATGGACCGCGCTAAGGAAGCCCGTAAGTCGCTGACTATCGGTGGCACTGTCGCACCGTGGATTCTCGGTATCCTCGGCCTGGTTCTCATCGTGATTGGCTTCCGTGTTCGCAGCAAGTCCGCCTAAGACGCGAAACTACGGTGCCACAGGCTCTCGCTTACCCTAAGTTTCACTGAGGAAAGCGAAAAATAATTTAATATAGGGCACGTGACAAAACGTTTCCGCACTACTCTGACCCAGTCGGCTCGCTCTCATTCGGAGCGAGTCGCCTGGGTTTTTGTGTTGTCGTGGATTCTCTTGCTGACCACTGCCGTGTGCTGGCCTCTCTTTGTGCCTCACAAGGCCCCGGCTGATGGTCGCTTTGGGGCACCGATGTTTCTGCTGCGCGACATGGTCATCCCCAATCACCCACCGCTTACCGACGCGGCCCTGGGACTCGGCCCCGCTGCGGCACGAGCTGTTCCGCAGGACACCGCACTGTGGGCACTGGGCTACTTTGTGGATGCCAGCCATTGGGTGCGCTTCGGCATGGTGGGCGCCTGTTTGATTGGTGGTCTTGCAGCTGCTGAGCTCGCCCGCAGGTTCACTCGCCACGGCTCGGGCACCAGTAGCGCATCCGGTGCGGGCCTTGTACCCATGACTCCGAGCTTGGCCAGCCAGCTGATTGCACCGACGATGCTGCTCTGGAACCCGTTCGTGGTCGAGCGTTTACTCCAGGGACAGTGGTCACTGGTCATCGCCGTATTGCTACTTCCGGCAGTTGTTCTGGCAACGCAGATGGGTAGTGCCTTGTGGCGCACCAGTGCCATTGCTGCTGCGGGTCTCACACCGACCGGTGCCCTTTTAGCTGGTATCACCGGCATTGTTACCGCTCGCAATAACCGCGACCGCGCTTGGATTGTGGCCACAACAGTAGCAGTCAGTTCACCGTGGCTAGTGGCATCTTTGCTGAACCCGAGTGCAGCTGGGTCCTCCGATGCGGCTGGCGCTGCCGCATTTGCGGCCAGAGCAGAGGCACACGTCGGCACGCTCGGCAGCCTGTTGGGATTGGGTGGCATCTGGAATAAGCAGGCTGTGCCACTGACGCGCGAGGTTGGTTTTTCGGCGATTATGGTGCTGGCACTCCTGGTGCTTATGGGTCTGGGATTCCGTCGGGTCTGGCATTCGCAGGAGCGCTGGCGGGGGCTGATTATCACTGGCGCCACGGCCATCGTGCTGGTGGCTCTCGCCGCAACAACGCCGGGCATTTTGATGATGGGTTGGGCGCTCGAGCACATCCCGGGGGCGGGCCTGCTTCGTGATGCGCAGAAGTGGATCGCGCTCGCTGTCCCCGCGTATGTCATCCTCGCCGCCAGCGGTGCGGAGTACCTGGCACGCCGCGCTCGCGGCGCCACCGCCAATATCGGCCAGTGGTTGGCTACTGGCGTCAGCGCGCTTATCATCATCGCCGCTGTCCCCACGCTGCCCGCCGATGTCGCTCCGCTCCGCCCCATTCCGTCATGGGAGGGCTGGTCGGCGGTTTCCGGTGTGGTCGCGCTTGACGACGATCGCGTTGCGGTTCTACCTGCCGGTTCTTACCGCATTATTAATGGGCGTCCTGTCCTCGACCCGGCTACGAAGATTTTGCCCGCTCCGGTGGTGAGCTCTGGCGAACTGATTGTCTCTGGGCAGTCGGTGTCTGGCGAGGGAGCCACAACCGTTGAGCGCACGCTGCTCGGTGGTGCGAAGAGACACGAGGAGCTTGAGTCTGCGCTCCAGAGTCTTCGAGACCAAGGCGTTGGCTGGGTCCTAGTGGAGAATTCGCCCGGCAACTTCGGCGACTCCGCTGACATTGTGGCAGCGTTAGACCCCGTCTATGAAACACCTGACCTGCAGCTATACCATGTCCCCGGCGTTATCGAGCCGGCCACACAACCAAGCCAGGGGGCCTATGCAGCTGCGTGGACAGCCTTTGGAATCTGGACTCTTTGCCTACTCGCTGGGCTGCTGGCGGGACTACTGACTGGAGTAAAGGAAGCGCTACTGCCCCGCCGCAGGTAGCAGCTTGTCCAGTGTTGGGTTTTCCAAGACATTCAGAACTGCCTCACCGGTCTTGTCCCAGCCAAATTCCGCGGCACGGGCGACGCAGGCCTTGGACATTGCGCGATGCAGTTCGCCGTTATCGAGAATCTGTCGTGTCTTGGCAATCAGGTCAGCTTCATCACTGGCCAGCAGGCCAGTTTCGCCGTCGTTGACCGAATCGCGCAAGCCCGCCGAGGAGCGGTAACCGACCGTCGGCACGCCGTGCTGCGCCGATTCGATGACGGCGAGCCCCCAGCCCTCCTTGCGCGAAGGCATCAGGTGCAGACACGCCTTGGAGAGGATGCGGTGTTTATCCGCCTCGGTGACCTGGCCGTGGAATACCACATGATCCGAAACGCCCTTGTCACGGGCATATTCCACGAGGTTGTCGTGCCACCATCCCGAGCCAATAACATCGAGAATCGCACCTGGACGATCTTGTACAAGATCTGCAAGCACATCGATGGCGTGCTCAATCTGCTTATGCGGAACCAATCGTGACAGCGTCACCAAATGCGGTGCTGGACCGTCGCACTCGGACAGGTCAGCCATGATTTCAGTCGACTGCAACTCCTCCGGAATCGGGTCCACACCATTGCGGATTACCGCGATGCGCCCCGGCGACACTCCGAGTTCTACCAGTTCAGCGGCACTTGGCTCGGAAACTGTGATGTAGCGGCAGCGGCGGTGAATCATCGGCGACAGACGCGACTCGATGAACCACCCAAGCTTGCTAATAATCGGCCCTGCCACTGGCCACTGTTCGCGGTGGCAGTGATGTGTTAGCAGCACCGTCGGTGCGCCGGAGAAAATCCGCGCGAAGAAGGGGACACCGTTTTGGGTATCGACCACGACATCCGGCTTGCCGCCGAGCACCTTGGCAATTGGGCCCACGCCAAATCGCGCACCCAGCATCGCGGTCCAGGAGCGCACGTAGACGGAGAAGTTTCCACCAGCGCGGGAGAAAGTCACGCCATCACGACGCGAAAGGGCTGGTGCGCCTGGGTAGTTGGCCGTGCGGAACACCACAGTATGGCCTTGGTCGGCAAGGTAACCTGCGACGCGCTCCAAATAGCGCTCACTACCTCCACCTTCGGGATGACCAGTGTCGCGCCAACACAACAGTAAGATTTTCATAACAATATGAGCCTAACGCTCGGCGCGGCTTTCGTTGCCGCTTTAGCTCAAATCCATACTCCCAAACCCAACCAGTCCATTAGATTGTTTGACGTGACCAGCTTTCGCTTTCCCGCTTTTATCGTCCCGCCCGCTCTGAAAGAGCTGCGCAGCTTTGCTACACTGTCGCGTTCATTCGGGCTGCTCAACGACTTCAAATACGAGCAAACCGATCCCGATATCTTCTACGGGCACCTTGCCGAGGACACCATCGGCCTACTGGAAGGCATCGCAGCTGGGGCGGATGGTGCGGCGGGGTCGACGGACACAGGGGGCACGTCGTCAAGCGTTACGACGAATACCGCACTGCGTGGCAAGCGCATCCTTGATGTCGGCGGCGGCCCTGGGTACTTTGGCCGAGCATTTGCCCAGCGTGGCGTGGAATATTACACCTGCGAACCCGATGTGGGCGAGATGGCGGCGGCGGGTATCAAGCTGGAGTCGTCGGTACGCGGATCGGGGCTGGAACTGCCGTTTCGCGATGACGCGTTTGACCTGACGTACTCGTCGAATGTCGCCGAGCACGTGCCCGAGCCATGGACGATGGGCGAGGAAATGCTGCGTGTAACCAAGCCGGGCGGACTGGTCGTTTACTCGTACACCATTTGGTACGGCCCGTTCGGCGGCCACGAGATGGGGATGACGCATTACCTGGGTGGCGACCGCGCGCGGCGCATGTATGAGAAGAAGCACGGCAAGCGACCGAAGAACTACTTTGGCGAATCCCTGTTCAAGGTCGGTTGCGGTGAAGGGTTGAAGTGGGCGCGCGCTGCGGCGGATGCTGGCGACTGCGAACTGCTGGCCGCATTCCCTCGCTACCACCCGTGGTGGGCCTGGTGGATGGTGCACGTGCCGGGGCTGCGCGAGTTCGCGGTGTCGAACCTGGTGCTGGTGCTGCGGAAGCGGTAGGGGGTCAGTTTCTCCCGGAGCGTGCTCCCCTGACTTCGTATCGTCTGCCACTAGACTGGAAACTCAAGCATTTTTACTGATTGAGCGGGGATTTTCACTATGAGTGACGCAGACCGGGCACAGCTGCACAGGACTATTTGGAACATCGCCAACGACTTGCGTGGCAGCGTGGATGGTTGGGATTTTAAGTCTTATGTGCTCGGCATGATGTTCTACCGCTTTATCTCGGAGAAGCTCACCGAGTACATCGATGACGGCGAACGTGCCGCTGGAAATGAGGACGCGGACTACGCTTCCCTTTCTGACGAGGATGCCGAGTGGGGCCGGGCCAGCATTGTCGAGGAAAAGGGCTACTTCATTGTGCCCTCTGAGTTGTTTACCAACGTCTGCAAGCAGGCGGCTGACGAGCACTACCGCGAGAACCTCAATGAACGACTGCAGCAGGTATTCAAAAATATCGAAGCATCTGCAAAAGGCACCGCTAGCGAAAGCGATCTTCAAGGGCTTTTCGACGACATCAACCTAGACAGCAACAAGCTTGGCAACTCGGTCATCGAACGCAATAACAAGATTTACGATCTGATGAGGCATATCGGCAATATGCCTCTCACCGTTAAAGCCGATGACAACTCCATCGACCTATTCGGTGATGCCTACGAGTACTTGATGGGTATGTACGCCTCTCAGGCAGGCAAGTCCGGAGGCGAGTACTACACGCCGCAGGAAGTCTCTGAGCTGCTGACCCGGATTACCGTGGTGGGAAAGAAGAGCGTGAACAGGGTGTACGACCCAGCTGTCGGCTCTGGTTCGCTGCTGTTGAAATTCAAGAAGGTGCTTGGCGAAGGCGGTGTCCGCGAGGGCTACTACGGCCAGGAAATCAACCTGACCACGTATAACTTGGCACGCATCAACATGTTCCTGCACGATGTGAACTTCGATAATTTCGACATTGCGCTGGGCAATACCCTCACCGAACCTGCACACTGGGATAACCAGCCGTTTGAGGCAATCGTGTCCAACCCGCCCTACTCCATCAAGTGGGAGGGCGACAACAATCCTCTGCTGATTAACGATCCACGCTACGCACCGGCGGGCGTCCTGGCCCCGAAATCGAAGGCCGATTTGGCTTTTACGATGCATATTCTCTCGTGGCTTGCGACGAACGGCACTGCCGCAATTGTTGAGTTCCCCGGTGTGCTTTACCGTGGCGGCGCGGAGAAGAAAATCCGCAAGTACCTGGTGGATAACAACTATGTGGATACGGTTATCCAGTTGCCGCCGGATCTTTTCTTCGGCACTACCATCGCGACCTGCATCATCGTGTTGAAGAAGTCGAAAAAGGACAATTCGGTTCTCTTCATCGATGCCTCCGCAGAGTTTGAGCGAAGTGGCAACAAGAACCGACTAAATGAGAAGAATCAGAAGAAGATTCTGGATTCCTTCACTGCCCGCGAGGATGTGGAGTATTTCACCAAGCTGGTGCCCGCTGAGGAGATTGCAGAAAACGACTACAACATCGCGGTTTCCTCCTATGTCGAGCCGGAGGACACCCGCGAGGTCATTGACATCGTGGAGCTGAATAAGCAGATTGTTGGCATCGTGGAGCGCCAGCGTCAGCTGCGCGAGGCCATCGATGAGATTGTGGCAGATCTTGAGGGAACCCGCACCGATGTCTGACACGAACGGCGACATGAGCATGGCGTCTGCGGGCGAGCTGGTGATGTTCCGCACGGACGACGGCGCTACTCGCATTGAGGTACGGCTTGTCGACGAAACCGTGTGGCTCACTCAGGCCCAGATGGTGGAGCTGTTTCAATCGTCAAAGGCGAACGTCTCCGAACATATTAGGAATGTGTTTGCGGAAGGTGAGCTTCCCAGGTCAGAGGCAACTGTTCGGAAATTCCGAACAGTTCAACTCGAAGGTTCAAGGGAAGTTTCGCGCGAGCGGGAGCACTACAACCTCGACGTGATTATCTCCGTGGGCGGTAAATCCTTAGAGGGAGCAGGAACGGTTTCCCACCGCCAAGCAGTACAGAAGGCCCATGCGGAATACGAGAAGTACAAAACTGTGATGGATACCCACCCAGTGGCGTGGAGCGGGACTACCTCAAGGAAATCACTGCAGTTCAGAAACAGATTCAGCAACCACCGAAGGAGCAGAAGTGAACCAGATCGAAAAGCTCATCGAGGAACTCTGCCCGAATGGTGTGGAGTACAAGCCTTTGGGGGAAATTTTCAAAACCCGAAATGGTTACACCCCGTCGAAATCTAATGCCTCTTTCTGGTCCGAAGGCACCATCGATTGGTTCAGGATGGAAGATATTCGAGAAAATGGTCGATTTTTAAACTCGTCACTCCAAAAAATAAATCCGTCGGCCGTCAAAGGAGAACCCTTTCCGGCTAACACCATTCTCGTAGCAACATCAGCAACTATTGGCGAACATGCCCTCATTACAGTTCCACATCTCTCAAATCAGAGATTTACCGCTCTCATAATTAACCCAGAATACAAAGACTATTTTGATATAAAATTCATTTTCTATTACTGCTTCAACCTCTCTGAGTGGTGCAAGAGAAACACAACACAGTCAAGCTTTTTGAGTGTCGATATGAGAAAATTCAGAAAATTTCTCTTCCCAATCCCACCTCTGGCCATTCAGAATGAGATTGTAAAAATCCTCGACACCTTCCAATCGCTGGAAGCGGAGCTGGAAGCGGAGCTGGAAGCGGAGCTGGAAGCGAGGAAAAAGCAAATTGGATTCTATCGCGACACACTAATCCACGCTGACTCGTACCCCTTAATAAAATTTGAAGATATTGCAGAATTCAGGTACGGCCTAACTGCGACTGCCCAAGAAACAGGAAGTTACAGGTTTCTTCGAATTACGGATATTGATGGTAACGGAAAAATCAGAAACCAAGAACGCAAGTTTCTTGACCACCAAGTGGTCGAGCAAAAATATTTTCTTTCTCCTGGAGATCTATTAATAGCCCGGACAGGAGCATCTTATGGCAAATGTGCAATCATTGAAGGTGAAGAGCAGGCTGTTTATGCTTCGTTTCTGATTCGAATGAAAGTCGATGAAGAGATTGCAACTCCTCGTTTTGTTTGGCACTTCATGCAAAGTAATCATTACTGGCAGCAGGCTAATTTTTTGGTCAGTAAAGCAGGACAACCACAATTCAATGCTAATGCGATCAAACGAGTGACTATCCCCATCCCTCCCCTCGAAGAACAGCAGCGCATCGTAAACATCCTCGACAAGTTCGATGCACTCGTAAACGACCTCACCTCCGGCCTGCCTGCCGAAATTGAAGCTCGCCGGAAGCAATACGAGCACTACCGGGACCAACTACTGACTTTTAAGGAATTGGCAGCATGAATCAGGACGGCGTCGGCAAGCGACGAGTAACCAAGTACGACCCGATTGCTGTCGGTGAGCAGAGCACCGTCGTAGCGGAGTACCAGGCCGAGGAGCGCACCTCGGAGGACTACCAAACCGAGGCACAACTGGAGCAGGAACTCATCAGCATCCTCCAGTCGCAGGCCTACGACTACCTACCCATCCACAGCGAAGCAGACCTCGTTGCCAACCTGCGCCGTCAACTCGAAACTCTCAACCACGTCACGTTTAGCGACGCGGAATGGGAACGGTTCTATCGCACCTGCGTCACCAGCGCCAACGACGGAATCAAGGAAAAGACCCGTCGCATCCACGAAGACCACATTCAGGTTCTTACGCGTGACGACGGCACGAGCAAAAACATCCGACTGCTGGATAAAGCAAATGTCCATAACAACCGGCTGCAGGTCATTAACCAATACGAGGTTGGAAAGGACGAAGGCGGTGCAAAACAGTCCAATCGTTACGACGTCACCCTCCTGGTCAATGGTCTTCCCATGGTGCATATCGAACTCAAGCGCCGTGGCGTAGATCTGCGTGAAGCCTTTAACCAGATCAGGCGCTACCAGCGCGACTCTTTCTGGTCTGGTGATGGTTTGTTCGATTATGTGCAGCTGTTCGTCATCAGCAACGGCACGCTGACAAAGTACTACTCCAACACCACCCGTGAACTGCACATCAAAGAAACGGGAGGAAAAGGCCGCCCGGCGCGTGGTGCTAAGAGCTTTGAATTCACATCGTGGTGGGCTGACGCAAACAATCAACCCATCCGGGATCTTGTTGGCTTCACTAAGACATTCCTGTCCAAGCACTCGCTTCTCAATATTCTGACCAAGTACTGCGTCTTCACCGCTGCGGAAGAACTACTGGTGATGCGTCCGTACCAAATCGTCGCCGCTGAGAAGATTCTGCAGCGAATTGAGATTTCCAATAACTATCGTGAACGCCTTGGCACCACGAAGGCTGGCGGCTACATCTGGCACACAACCGGTTCGGGGAAAACCCTCACCTCATTCAAGGCAGCGCAACTGGCTAGCAAACTTTCGCATGTAGATAAGGTCCTTTTTGTCGTCGACCGCAAGGACCTCGACTACCAGACCATGCGTGAGTACGACCGCTTCCAAAAGGGTGCCGCGAACTCCAACACCTCGACCGCTGTGCTGAAGAAGCAGCTGGAAGACGACGATGCGGCCATCATCATCACCACAATTCAGAAGCTGTCTAACTTCATCGCAGGCAACAAACACCACGATGTCTACGGCAAGCACGTGGTCATCATCTTCGACGAATGCCACCGCTCCCAATTCGGTGACATGCACACTGCCATCACGAAGGCGTTCAAGAAATACAACCTCTTCGGTTTCACCGGAACGCCCATCTTCGCCGACAACTCCACCAGCGGCACCAAGGCCAACCTCAAAACCACCGAGCAGACTTTCGGCAAACGACTCCACGCCTACACCATCGTTGACGCCATCACTGATAAGAATGTCCTGCCCTTCCGGATTGACTACGTCAACACCATCTCGGTTGGCAACGTTAAGGACAAGGAAGTCACAGGCATCGACACCGAAGGCGCACTCCTGGCGGAGCCACGCTTGAAAAACGTCGTTGCCTACACGCTCGAGCACTTCGCCCAGAAGACGAAGCGGGAATCCTTCTACGAACACCGTGTTGTCGAAAACGTATCCGCCTCAGCAAAGGCCCGACACCGCGGTCGAATCAAGGAAATCAAGAAAGAGCAACGAGTTCGGGGCTTCAACGCTATCTTCGCCACCGCTTCTGTCGATGCTGCCTACACCTACTACAACCTCTTCAAAGAAGCGCAAGCGTCACTGCCAGAAGCAGAGCGCCTGAAGATTGCCATGATTTACTCATTCGCGCCAAATGAGGCCGAAAAGGATGAGTCACCGACGCTTCCGTCGTCAAGCGAAACGAAGAGCGATCCGGCAGCTACTGCTGTGGCCGACGAGACAGGCCTGCTCCTTGAAGAGGGCATGGAGCCCGAGCAGTTACCCAAGGTTGCGCGCGATTACCTGGAAGCGGCGATTGCCGACTACAACGGGTATTTCAAGACCAACTACGACACCTCGGCCGAGAAATTCCAGAACTACTACAAAGACCTCTCCCTGCGAATGAAGAACAGGGAAGTCGATATGACCATCGTGGTCAACATGTTCCTCACCGGATTCGACGCCACTACCTTGAACACGCTGTTCGTGGACAAGAACCTGAAATACCACGGGTTGATTCAGGCATTCTCGCGTACCAACCGAATCCTCAATTCCGTCAAGACGTACGGCAACATTGTCTGCTTCCGAGACCTCGAAGACGCCACAAATCAGGCGCTGCGACTCTTCGGCGATACCAAGGCGCAAAGCGTGGTACTACTTAAGCCCTACGCTGAGTACTTTGCCGAATATGCCAAGCTAGTGAAGCGACTGCTCCAGGAATACCCGCTGGATAAGGTAATTGTTGGCGAGAAGGCGAAGAAGGAGTTCATCAAGCTTTTCGGCGCGATTCTGCGTGTCCAAAACATTCTGACTTCCTTCGACCAATTCGCTGATGACGCGCTGTTGACGCCTCGCCAGGAGCAAGACTA
Source organism: Corynebacterium sp. HMSC076C10 (assembly GCF_001812455.1). Lineage (NCBI taxonomy): Bacteria > Bacillati > Actinomycetota > Actinomycetes > Mycobacteriales > Corynebacteriaceae > Corynebacterium > Corynebacterium sp. HMSC076C10. The sequence goes on along the minus strand of NZ_KV809097.1, from coordinate 108,673 downwards.
CCGCAGTATCTACCTCGACCTGTTCGCGGAATTCCGTACTGAAAGCGACGGGGACCGGGAGTCCATCAATGACGATGTCGTCTTCGAGATGGAGCTAATCAAGCAGGTCGAAATCAACGTCGACTACATTCTCATGCTCGTCGAGCAATACCGTGAAACCCACGGCAGCGACGAAAGCGAAGAAATTCGTGCTCAGATTTCCCGTGCTGCAAACTCCAGCCCATCGCTGCGGAACAAGCGCGATCTGATTGAAGAGTTCGTCAACACAGTGAGCCTGACACAGCCTGTTGACGAGCAGTGGGAGGAATTCATCAGAACCAAACGCACGGCAGAGCTCAATGCGATTATCACTGAAGAGAAGCTGCGGATGCCCACGGCGCAATCTTTTATTGAAGAGGCGCTGACCACCGGCATTGTCAGCACGCTTGGCACCGGAATTGTTCGAATTCTTCCGCCAATGTCGCGGTTTACCCCAGGTAATGAGCGTGAAAAGGTCAAGACACGGGTGCTGCAGCGCATCCAGGCCTTTGTCGAGCGCTATCGGAACTTGGGGTTCACGGAGGATGATGGAGAGGCGGCTTGATGGTTGCGGGCAGGCGTTTGCAGGGGCCTGTAAGGGGCGGGCGTGGCAGCTGGACAGGCGTAACGATTGGACCTTCACATGACAGACCGTTACCGCCCCACTCTCGCGCCACATCACCAAAACTACTTATGTAATTACCCCCGGTTTCTCCCATAACCGCAGGTGGGAGACTACAGCGAGTCAACTTCCTCCCCAGCACCCCTCAAATCACCCCCGGCAATCCGCCATTCGTTATAGAGTGACGCACGACACTTTACGACGAATCTGTGAGGTAAAAACACATGACTTCCGCCACCATTCAGCCGGGCGGCGAAGCCTTCATCTACGAGGCAATTCGCACCCCGCGCGGCAAGGGCAAGAAGGACGGCTCCCTCCACGAGGTACGCCCGGTATCACTTCTCGTCGGCCTCATCGACGAAATTCGCAACCGCTTCCCGGATCTGGATGAAGAACGCATCAGCGACCTCATCGTTGGCTGCGTCAGCCCGGTCGGCGACCAGGGTGCGGACATTGCCCGCACCGCAGCACTCACCGCAGGTCTGCCGTACCGCACCGGCGGTGTCCAGATCAACCGCTTCTGCGCTTCCGGCCTCTCCGCCATCAACTTGGCTGCTCAGAAGGTCCGCTCCGGCATGGACGAGCTCGTCCTCGCCGGTGGCGTCGAGTCCATGTCCCGCGTGCCAATGATGTCCGACGGCGGTGCAATGGCGATGGACGCACAGGTCTCTTTCGCGACCGACTTCGTCCCGCAGGGTATCTCCGCTGACCTGATCGCATCTCTCGACGGTTTCTCCCGCGAGTCCCTCGACGAGATGGCAGCACTATCCCACGCCCGTGCCGCAAAGGCATGGTCCGAGGGTCGCTTCGACCGCTCCGTCGTCCCAGTCAAGGACGCAAACGGCCTGACCATCCTCGACCGCGATGAGACCATCCGCGAGGGTGTCTCCGCAGAGTCTCTCTCCGGCCTGCGCGCAGCCTTCACCATGATGGGTGAGCAGGGCGGCTTCGACGCAGTTGCACTGAAGAAGTACCCGCAGCTTGAGCGCATCAACCACGTCCACCACGCAGGTAACTCCTCCGGCATCGTCGACGGCGCTGCACTGACTCTGGTTGGTTCTGAGAAGGCCGGCGCAGACATGGGTCTGACGCCACGCGCACGCGTTGTCGCCACCGCCGTTAATGGTGTCGAGCCGACCATCATGCTCACCGGTATCGAGCCGGCTGTTCGCGAGGCTCTGGCCAAGGCCAACCTGACCGTCGACGATATCGACGTCTGGGAAATCAACGAGGCGTTTGCCGCCGTCGTCAAGCACGCTCAGCAGAACCTGGGCATCGACTACGAGAAGCTCAACATCAACGGTGGCGCAATGGCCATGGGTCACCCGCTGGGTGCAACCGGTGCCATGATCACCGGCGCCGCAATCGACGAGCTGCACCGCACCGGTGGCCGCTACGCCCTCATCTCGCTCTGCGTGGCTGGCGGCATGGGTGTTGCAACCATCATCGAGCGCGTCTAAAGCAAACCGGAACGAAACTCACAGCGACAATTACCGCGGTCACACCGCGATAACCACAAAGGACTGACTGATTTATGAGCACAGATAACATGTTCCGGTGGGATCAGGACGACGCCGGAATCGTCACCCTCACCATGGATGACCCGAATGCGTCGGTCAACACCATGAACAAGACCTTCCAGGACGACATCCGCGCCACCGTGGAGCGCCTGGAAAACGAAATTGGCGACGGCTCTGAGACCTCCATCAAGGGCATCATCATCACCTCTGCAAAGAAGACCTTCTTCGCAGGTGGCGACATCAAGCAGATGTCCAAGGCCACCGAGGACGATGCAGCTGACATGTTCGGCATGGTCGAGGACATGAAGGCCTCCCTGCGTCGCTTGGAGAAGCTCCCGGTGCCAATTGTTGCTGCCATCAACGGCGCAGCACTGGGCGGCGGCCTCGAGGTCGCGCTGGCTGCTAACTACCGCGTTGCTGCCGATGCCCGCGGTTCCAAGATTGGTCTGCCAGAGGTCACCCTCGGCCTGCTGCCGGGCGGCGGCGGTGTTTCCCGCGTCGTTCGCATGCTGGGCATTCAGGACGCACTGATGAAGGTCATTCTGACCGGCGCGCAGATGAACCCGGCCAAGGCTCTCGCAGCTGGCCTCGTTGACGAGGTTGTTGCCCCGGAGCAGCTCATCGACACCGCTCGCGCATGGCTGACCAGCGAGAATGCTAAGGCAACCCAGCCGTGGGACGAGAAGGGCTTCAAGATCCCGGGTGGCGACCCGAAGACTCCTAAGTTCGCAATGAACCTGCCGTCCTTCCCGGCAAACCTGACCAAGCAGCTCAAGGGCTCCCCGATGAAGGCTCCGCGCCTTGCTATGCAGGCTGCCATCGAGGGTTCTCAGGTCGACATCGACACCGCACTGCGTATCGAGTCCCGCTACTTCACCGAACTGGTCACCGGTACCCAGTCGAAGAACATGATGCAGGCGTTCTTCTTCGACCTCAACCACGCTCAGGGCGGCGGCTCCCGTCCGCTGCAGGCTGACGGCACCCCGTACCCGAAGCGTGAGTTTAAGAAGGTGGCCGTTGTTGGCGCCGGCATGATGGGCGCAGGTATCGCCTACGTGTGTGCAAAGGCTGGCATGGAAGTTGTCCTGAAGGACATTTCCCTGGAGAACGCCGAGCGCGGTAAGTCCTACTCTGAAGGTCTGGAGGCCAAGGCTCTCAAGCGCGGTCGCACCACTGAGGAGAAGTCCGCAGCGCTGCTGAACCGCATCAAGCCGACTGAGTCCTACGACGACCTCTCCGACGTCGATCTGGTCATCGAGGCCGTCTTCGAGAACACCGACCTCAAGCACAAGGTTCACGCCGAGATCGAGGCTGCAGTTCCGGAGACCTGCATCCTGGGCTCCAACACCTCCACCCTTCCGATCACCGAGCTGGCTTCCCACGTCAAGCGTGAGAAGGACTTCATCGGCCTGCACTTCTTCTCCCCGGTGGACAAGATGCAGCTGATTGAGATCATCTCCGGCGACAACACCGACCCGGCTATCCTCGCCGCTTCGCTGGACTTCGCTGTTGCAATCCGCAAGATCCCGATTGTTGTCACCGACTCCCGCGGTTTCTACACCTCCCGCGTCATCGGCACCGTCATCAACGAGGCCCTGCGCATGGTCGCTGAGGGCTACGACCCGGCCATCATCGAGGCCGCTGGTCGCCAGGCCGGTTACCCGGCACCGCAGCTCCAGCTTGCCGACGAGCTGAACCTCAAGCTCATGGAGAAGATCGCTGGCGAGACCCGCGCTGCCGCCGAGGCTGCAGGTCAGACCTTGGACGAGGGCGGCGTACCGGCTTTGGTCGAGGCCATGCTGCACAAGTTCGAGCGCCCGGGCAAGCTCGAGGGCAAGGGCTTCTACGAGTACGTCGACGGCAAGCGCTCCGGTCTCTGGCCGGGCCTGTTCAACGAGCTCCGTGAGGAGCTGAACATCGCCCCGATCGCTCCGGAGGACACCGACCTGCAGGAGCTGGTTGACCGCATGCTCTTCATCGAGGCCATCGAGACTCAGAAGTGCGTCGACGAGGGCGTTCTGCTTCACGACGCCGACGGCAACATCGGCTCCATCTTCGGTATCGGCTACCCGGCCTGGACCGGTGGTACTCGCCAGTTCATTAAGAACTACGACGGCGCCACTGTTGTCGACCCGGCCGCAGCTCACCCGGAGCGCCGCGGCGTCGCGGGCTTCGTCGAGCGCGCCGAAGAGCTGGCCGCTAAGCACGGTGAGCGCTTCAACGCTCCGGAGTCCCTGAAGAAGTAAGGCTACCCCGAGCGCACCCCGGTTGCTGGAATTGTTCCAGTAACCGGGGTTTTTCGCCTTCGAGATCACCTCTACGCGCGTAGCACCGCTGAACGCACCAGCGCGCCAACCCCAATTCGGCCTACCCGTTAAACTGCGCACATGGCTAGAAACGTCGCTGATCTGCCCACCGCACTGCCTGAACTCGCTATCGACCAGCAGGGGTTTGACGCCCCATCGCCGCAGCTGGTCATGCTTAACGACGAGCTCGCGACCCAACTCGGCCTCTCCCCACAGTGGCTCCGGTCAGACGCTGGCCTGAAGTTCCTCACTGGCCGCGGCGCCGATCACGGAGTCGACAGCGGCGCCGGCACCCCACCCGGCGCATACACAACCCCGATGGCCACGGCCTACGCCGGCCACCAGTTCGGTAACTTCGCAGGCCTACTCGGTGATGGTCGCGCGCTCTTGCTTGCCACAGTTGAGGCTGAACCGGGGCTGACTGGGCTGCACTGTCCGCCTAACCAGCCCGACTGCCCCAAAGAGACAACCCACAGCGACAGCACCCAGGCCTACGAGATCCAAGCGAAAGGCACCGGCCCCACGCCCTTTTCCCGTGGCGGTGACGGCAAAGCCACGCTGACCTCCGCGCTGCGGGAGTACCTCATCAGCGAAGCCATGTATGCGCTCGGCATCCCCACCACCCGCGCGCTGGCGGTCATCAAAACCGGCGAAGAGATTTACCGCGGCTCGCAAACCCCATTCGACAACACCGACCCCACCACCGAACTTCAACCGGGTGGCATCGTCGTGCGCGTAGCATCCAGCCACCTGCGAGTTGGCACGTTCGAGCTGGTCGCTCGCTCCGGAACGGACACCGGAATCATGGATCGGCTCATCGAGTTCGCCGCGCAGCGGCATGGCTACGAGGGTTCGGCGGAGTCGGTTCTCCGGGACGTCGTCAAGCGGCAAGCTAATCTCGTTGCGGCGTGGCTGGCCTGTGGATTTGTCCACGGCGTGATGAACACCGACAATGCCAGCATCGCGGGCGAGACCATCGACTTTGGGCCGTGTGCGTTTCTGGATGCGCACGATCCGCGGGCGGTGTTTAGCAGCATCGATCGAGGCGGTCGATACGCGTTCGGCGCGCAGCCGACGATTGCCGGGTGGAACATGTCGAAGCTCGCGGAGACATTGCTACCGCATTTCGCAGGCACCCCGGAGGAAGCCCTCGCACGCGCCCGCGACATCCTGAGCGAATTCGCCGACGAATTCACCGATGCGCTCAGCCGCAGGTGGCTGCCTAAGTTGGGTATTCTCCCCTCGCTTTACGACGACCCGCTGGCCATCCCCTTGGTGCAGCAGTGGCAGGCGTTGCTGGCGAAGTTTGGGCTCGACCATACGAATGCTCATCGGGCGCTGATTGAGGTTCTGGCCGATGGTGATGGGGATACAGTTGCTGCGTTGGCTGCGCTGACCAGGCTGACCGCTGATCCTGCGTTCCCCGCCGCCGCGGCTGAGTGGGGGCAGTTGTGGAAGCAGACGCGGGAAGAGCTGGGAATCGACCAGACGACGGCCCTGACACTTATGGAGGAAACGAATCCGCTGTATATTCCGCGAAACTACCTGGTCACGGAAGCGTTAGCGGCGGCAGGGGCGGGGGATCTGACCGACTACCGGCACCTGCTGGAGGCGGTAACCAACCCCTTTGAGTCGCAAGACGTCCCTGCGGGGTTCACGGAGCCGGCACCGCGGGAGTTGGGTGCTTTCCACTCGTACTGTGGGACTTAATGCGCTGTCCTTCCTCCAATGCCCACTTCACGACACGGGTGTCACCTCGTGCCAGCTGTGGAGGTGGCATGAGGTGACATAGCTGTCGTGAAGTCGCGGATGGGGTCCGGACAGGAGCCCAGCGGTGGGACAGTCAGAAATTCAGCAGCCTCAACCCCTGCGGGGGTGCCAGGATGTTACAACGTTGCACCACTGCACAGGATTAACTCCCCAATCGAGGGTGAAAAACACCGTCAAATAAGGGATGATTCGCCTGATTAATACTCATATGTTTTTTGGACTTGTATGGTTAGAGACTGTATTGAACGGTCGTATCCAAACCTTAGAGTCCACCACACCCAAGTTGTCACCACCACCATTGCTTATGCAGGTGGGAGGTGGGTATCTAAGTCATTTGGAGTGAGCCGATTGCCAAATTCATATCGCCTATCTGGCAGAATCTAGAAAGGCTCGCGATGCATAGACCCGTTGCCTCCGGCCCCTTCCACACCCGGCAGAAACTCCGGCGGAAGCTCCGACAGCGAGAGAAGTCCCGTGCCACAAAACTGCACGCAACAACGCTCAGCGGAAAAGGAAAGTTCACGCTGCATGTCCGCCAGATCCTGGCGGCTTTGCTGATAATCGCCTTGCCAGGAGCCGCGCTCGCTGCCTGCAGCACTGACCAGCAACAGGTCGGCGCGGGGTTCATTGTGGTCCAGAACTCCGAACCACAGTCGCCGCTGTACACCACTGACACCAATGAAACCGGTGGTGGCGATATCCTCCGCATGCTCTACTCGGGTCTGGTGCGCTACGACACCGACGGCTCGATGATCCTGGATCATGCGGCAGAAATTAAGCCCAACGAGGACTCGACCCATTTCGACATCACGCTGAAACCGGGCTGGACCTTCCACAACGGCGAACCAGTCACCGCGCAGAGCTACATCGATGCCTGGAATTACGCTGCCTACGGACCGAACCTGCAGAAGCAGCAGTCCTTCTTCGCCAACGTGCAGGGTTTTGATGCTGTTTCGGGAGAAAAGGCCACGGAGAAAACACTCTCCGGCCTGAAAAAGGTCGATGACCTGAGGTTCACCGTGGATCTGACCAACCCAGATTCTTCCTTCCCGCTCAGCCTCGGCTATGTCGCGTTTATGCCGCTGCCGAAGGCCGCGTTCGAAGACAAGAAGGCTTTCGGTGAACACCCAATCGGCAATGGACCGTACAAGATGGCCGAAGGCCGCGCTTGGCTGCACAACAACCAGCTAACTGTGGTCCGCAATGATGACTTCGCCGGTGAGCACAAGGCCCGTAACAACGGCCTGGTATACCGCTTCTACTCGGACATGGACACCGCATACGCGGACCTTCAGGCAGGCCGCCTGGACACTCTGCCGCGCACCATTCCACCAACAGCCCTGGCCAGCTTTGAAACCGATTTCCCCGATTCCAGCGCAAATGTCCCGACCTCCTCCTCGCAATACTTCGGAATTCCGCGAAATCTGCCAGGTTTTTCGGGTGAAGAGGGCAAGCTTCGTCGTCAAGCGATTTCCATGGCGATTGACCGGAAACTAATCACTGAGAAGATTTTCTTCGACACCCGCACTCCGGCGCGCGAGTTCAGCTCGTTGACGCTTGGCGACCTTGACCCGAACGTACCTGGCCAAGAGGTGCTGGAATACAACCCGAAGAAGGCCCGCCAACTGTGGGCCGAAGCCAACAAAATTGCACCGTTTACCGGCTCGTTCGACATCGCCTACAACGCCGACGGCGGACACCAGCAGTGGGTCGAAGCGGTGACCAACATGATTGGCGAGACCCTCGGCATCGATTCCCACGGCAAGGCCTACCCGACTTTCAAGCAGCTGCGCGATGAAATCTCCAACGAGACCATCACCAGCGGCTACCGCACTGGCTGGTCAGCGGACTACCCGTCAGTGGCCAACTACATAATCCCGCAGTTCGTCACTGGCGGTTCCTCGAATGACAACCACTACTCGAACCCGGAGTTCGACAAGCTTATCCAGGACGCTGCTTCAGCCAAAAGCGCAGAAGACGCTAAGCCGATTTACGTCAAGGCTCAGTCGGTGTTGATGGAAGATTTGCCTGCAATCCCGCTGTGGTACCCGAATGCTTCGGTGGCGTGGAATCCGAAGCTGCGTAACGCCGTGGTGATGTGGGACGGCATTTTGGACTACCCGATGATTGAGAAGGACTAGCACCATGGGTTGGTACATCGGAAAGAGACTCCTGCAGATGGTGCCGGTATTCTTCGGTGCCACGCTGTTGATTTATGCAATGGTCTTCGCCATGCCAGGCGACCCCATCGCTGCACTAGCTGGCGATAAGCAGCTGCCACCAGAGCAGGTCGCAGCACTGCGCGCCCACTACCACCTGGATGAGCCATTCTTCGTCCAGTACTGGGAGTACCTCAAGGGGCTGTTTACACTGGATATGGGAGAGACCTTTTCCGGGCGCTCGGTCGGTGAGGAAATTGCGCTAGCATTCCCAATCACTATTCGCCTGGCGCTGATGGCAGTTGTCATTGAAGCCATTTTCGGTATTGGCCTCGGCGTTATTGCCGGTATGCGCAAGGGCGGCTTCTTCGACTCCACCGTTCTGGTACTGTCCCTGCTGGTTATCGCAACTCCGACCTTCGTGCTCGGCTTCGTTGCCCGCTACCTCTTCGGTGTGCGCTGGCAGATTGTGTCCCCCACCGTCGGTAGCGATGCCTCCTTCACCTCCCTGCTGCTGCCGGCATTCGTGCTGGGACTCGTCTCGGTTGCTTATGTTCTGCGACTGACACGCTCTGAGGTCTCGTCGGCACGCCATGCCGACTTCGTGCGTACTGCCCGCGCTAAGGGACTGCCGACTTCCGAAGTCACCCGTCGCCACATCTTGCGCAACTCGCTGATTCCCGTTGTGACCTTCATCGGCGCTGATCTCGCTGCTCTGATGGGCGGCGCAATTGTCACCGAGGGCATTTTCAACGTGCCCGGTATCGGTGGCCTGATCTTCCACGCCGTCCAAATTGGTGAAGCGCCCACCGTGGTCAGCATCGTGACCATCCTGGTGGTTATCTACATGTTCGCCAACTTGCTCATCGACTTGCTCTACGCAGTCCTGGATCCGAGGATTCGTTATGCCTAAGCCAGATTCGACGCAATTGAATTCGACTCAGCCAGAAAAGCAGGCCAACACCCCGCAGTCCGGCACCGCGCAGGCACCAAACCCGGCGACGAACCCCGACCACAAGCAGTTGCCGGATACCCCGCCACTGGGGCTCTGGGGTTCGGCCTGGCAGAACCTGCGTTACCGCCCACTGTTCTGGGTTTCCGCATTCATTATTTTGCTCTCCATCGCAGTGGCCGCATTCCCGTCGCTGTTCACCTCTGTGGACCCGACGGCGGCAAACCTGCGTGACTCGCTGGCCCCAGCCCGCGACGGCCACCCGATGGGCTTCACTCAGCAGGGCTACGACGTCTACGCCCGTGTCATCTACGGTGCCCGCGCCTCGGTCATCGTCGGCATCGGCGTCACCCTTGCCGTGACCGTGGTGGGCATCATCCTCGGTGCCATCGCTGGCTATCTTGGCGGTTGGGTCGACGCGGTGCTCTCCCGCATCACAGACATGTTCTTTGCCATCCCCCTGATTCTCGCCGGCATCGTGCTGATGCAGCTGTTTACCGAACGCACCATCTGGTCCGTGGTCTTCGTGCTCGCTGCTTTCGGCTGGCCGCAGATGGCGCGCGTGGTGCGCTCCTCGGTGATCTCAGTGAAAAACGAGGAATACGTCACCGCCTCCAAGGCGCTCGGTCTGTCCAGCACTGGCATTCTCTTCCGCCATGTGCTGCCGAACTGCCTCGCCCCTGTCATCGTCATGGCCACGACCTCACTGGGTATTTACATCGTCGCCGAGGCCACGCTGTCCTACTTGGGCATTGGCTTGCCGACGACCACCGTTTCCTGGGGCAACGACATCTCTGTCGCACAGCAGGTGCTCCGCCAGGCCCCGTCCAACCTGTTCTGGCCAGCACTCGCCCTGGCGATTACCGTTCTCGGCTTCATCCTCATGGGTGACGCTTTGAAGGATTCTCTCGACCCGAAGGAGCGTCGTCGATGAGCACCGACACCAATACTTCCGCAGCGCCCATTCTCACCTTGAAGGATGTCTGCATTGGCTTTCCGACGACCACAGCGTCCGGCCGCCGCAGTAAATCGTTGACCGATGTGGTGCATGACGTCGACCTGGAGATTTTCCCCGGTGAGACGGTCGCCATTGTTGGCGAATCCGGCTCGGGTAAATCCACCACTGTCCATGCCGCGCTGGGGCTCCTGCCCGGTGATGGCGAAGTCACCGGGGGCACCATCACCTTTGATGGCCGCGACATCACGCATCTGACAGACCGCGAGTTTGTCAGTATCCGCGGTAGCGGCATCGGCTTGGTCCCGCAGGATCCGATGACCAACCTGAATCCGGTGTGGACCGTCGGCGCCCAGATTACCGAGGCGCTGCGCGCAAATAACATCGCCACTGGCTCCGAGGCCCACAAAAAGGCGATTGAACTGCTGGAACAGGCTGGTCTTCCCGATGCCAAAAAGCGCATCGACCAGTACCCACACGAGTACTCCGGCGGCATGCGCCAGCGCGCACTGATTGCAATGGGTCTGGCCGCACACCCGAAGCTGTTGATTGCCGATGAGCCCACCTCGGCTCTCGACGTGACCGTGGCGAAGAAGATCCTCGACCACCTTGCCAAGCTCACTAGCGAACTCGGCACGTCCGTGGTGCTGATCACCCATGACCTCGGTTTGGCTGCCGAGCGCGCTGACCGACTCGTCGTTATGCAAGCAGGACGTGTCGTGGAGACTGGCCCTGCCCTGGACGTCCTCACGCACCCGCAGCATCCGTACACCAAGCAGTTGATTGCGGCGGCTCCGTCGCTGGCTGCCCGGCGCGGTGATCGCGTGGTGGCGGCTCCGACGACCGCAGACCACGAGCAGAAGGAGATTCTGGTCGCGAAGAATCTGGTCCGCGACTTCGCCATCCCCGGCAACCGCCCGTGGCGCAAGGACTCCTTCCGCGCCGTCGATGACATTAGCTTTACACTGCGTCGCGGCCGCACCATCGGCATCGTGGGCGAATCCGGTTCGGGTAAATCCACCGTCGCCAACATGGCGCTGGGGCTGCTCGATCCGACTGAAGGCGAAGTGCTTTTCGACGGCAAACGCGTCCAGGGCCGGAATCGTAAAGAGGAACTGGAGCTGCGGCGTCGCATTCAGCCGATCTTCCAGAACCCGTATGCGACGCTGGATCCGATGCGCACGGTGCATTCCTCCATTGAGGAGCCGCTGCGTATTCACAAGATTGGGACCAAAAAGGAGCGTGAGCAGCGCGTATTCGAGCTTCTCGACCGCGTCGCACTTCCCGCGGAGATGGGACGCCGCTTCCCCGGTGAGCTGTCGGGTGGCCAGCGTCAGCGTGTGGCGGTCGCACGTGCTTTGGCACTGAACCCTGAGGTTGTGGTCTGTGACGAGGCGGTATCGGCCCTCGACGTGGTGGTGCAGGCTCAGGTGCTCGAACTACTTGCTGAGCTGCAGGAAGAGATGGATTTGGCCTACCTGTTTATTACGCACGACCTCGCTGTGGTGCGGCAGGTGGCTGATGAGGTCATCGTGATGGAGCACGGCAAGATGGTGGAGCACCGTCCGACCGATGATCTCTTCGACCACCCGGAGAAGGAGTACACGCAGCGCCTGCTGGATGCCATCCCGGGTGCGTCGTTGGATTTGGATTTGTAGCTGGGCGGTGGCCTGTTTCCCCAGGGCACTTCGCTCCGCCCCCTCTGGGCCACTTCACGACACCTATGTCACCTCATGCCAGCTGTGGAGGTGGCATGAGGTGACATAGGTGTCGTGAAGTCGCGAGGAGAGGCAGGCAGGCGAGCGGGAAGGCGGGAACGTGCAGGCGGGCAAGCAAGAACGGGCAAGCAGCCGGCTGCTACTCCTCGTCCAGCACCATGCGATAACCGACCCCCACCTCAGTGCGCAAGTACTTGTTGTGAGCCTGCTGAGGCTCAATCTTGTGGCGCAGCTGGGAGATGTAAACGCGCAGGTAGTTGGTCTCTTTTTCGTACTGGCCACCCCAGACGGCCTTGAGAAGCTCCAGTTTGGTCACCAGTTCGCCACGATGCTGCACCAGGTAGACCAGGATGTCCCACTCGCGCGGGGTCAGATGCACGAGCTCGTCCGCCACGAGAACTTGCCGTTTGGCCAGGTCAACCATTAGATGACCATCTGCGGAGGTCACCTTCGGCACCTCTTCGACCACTACTTTGCTAGCACGCCGCATGGTTGAACGCAGCCGAGCCAACAACTCCCCCATCGAGAAAGGCTTGGTGACGTAGTCATCGGCCCCTTCATTGAGGGCGTTGATTTTCCCCGCCTCGTCGTGACGTGCGGAGACAATCAGCACTGGAATATCGCTCCACCTGCGCAAAGAACGCAGAACTTCCAGGCCACTGACATCGGGCAAGCCCAGATCCAGGAGAACGGCGTCGGGCTTCCACTCGCTGACCGCGGCTAACGCCCGCGTGGCCGTTTGCGCGACACGTGGCTCGTAACCGCGGGCTTTTAAACTGACAAGCACAGTGCGGGCCATGGCGACATCATCCTCGACGATGAGTATCTTTCGCCCGGGTTTGTTGCCAGCCTGACCAGCGGGTTGTCCTGAACTGAGATTCATGGAATCCTACTTTCTCTCGCCCATTGCACGCGGCAACGTCAGCACGAAGGTAGCACCGCCGCCGGGTGTCTGTTCGGCGCGGATGGCGCCTCCCATGGCGTCGGCAAAACGCGAGGCGGCGGCAAGTCCCAGACCAAGGCCCTGAGATTGTGCCGAGTAGTCGCCAAGGCGTTGGAACGGTTGAAAAATCTCCTCCAACTTATCCTCCGGGATGCCCTTACCGTGGTCAATGATCAAAATGTCTATGCATGCGCTCGCAGCGATAGCACCCAGCGAGCCCATAACCGGCATGTCGGCGGGACCGCGCACACCGCGCTCGCTGGGCCGCGTACGAATGGTCAGGCTCGACTCCGGTGCGTACTGACGGCCGTTGATGACGATGTTGGAAACAATGCGCTGGATCAGCCCAGGATCGCCTTCCACCATGCAGGCGTCATGGTCAATATCGCGGTCAATGTGACCTGCGGCTTCCGGCAGCTCCGCACATACCGCGTCCACAACATCGGAGACGCTAACCGGCACACTTTCCACCCGCTTGGTGCTGGAGTCGATGCGGCTGGCATCGAGTAGGTTGCCAATGACCACCTCTAGGCGGTCAGCGGAACTCTCGATTGTCTCCATGAGGATGAGACGCGTTTCGTCGTCAAGCTCGACGTCCTCCATGTTCATGCTGGAGATCGCAGCCTTGATGCTGGCCAGCGGTGTGCGCAGGTCATGTGAAACGGCGGTCAGCACCGCGCTGCCCACGCGGTTGCCCGCCTCGAGGGCAGCGGTGGCGCGGCGCATCGCGGCGATTTCCTCCATGTCCATGAGCGCCCGGATGCGGGAACCGTGAGCCGCAATCATGGCAGTCTCAGCGGCGGTGAGTTCACGGCCACTGAGCACAAAGCGCAGGTCATCGCCGGAGCTGACCTTAGTCATCGGCAGCTCTGTCGGCCACGGTTCGGACAAGCCGTGTTCGGCGGTGGTGACAATGGTCAACCACTTCTTGCGCTCTGAGGAGTAACGCTGCACGTCCACGCGCTCCATCGAGAACGTATCCGCCAAGCTGTGGACCAGGTTGGACATGTTGTCGCCATCGTGGACGACACCGTGTGCCAACTCGGACATTACGACTGCCTGATGCAGACTCCTGTCCGCCATCTCGCGGCGGCGCTCGGAACGCTCCACCACCGTCGCCACAGCCGCCGCAATCACACCGAAGAGCAGGATTTGAGCCAAGCTGGCCGGCTCGGTGATAGTCAGGGTGTTCACCGGAGCGGTGAAGTACCAGTTCGCCAGTATTGAGGCGACCACCACTGCCGCCAGCGCCGGCACCAATCCTGCCGCCATCGCGGCGAAGACTATCGGCATCAGGTAGGTCAGCAGCAGCACGCCCAGGAACTCCGGGCCGGTGTCCAGCTGGTAAAGCAGCAACGTCAACAGCACTGGCCCCACCAGCGCCAGGAGCCACCCCGTGATGCGTCGCTCCTTGGAAAAGCGAGAGCGCAGTTTCTTGCGCCGCTTAGCTTTCTTCTCTGAGCTCGAGGAGATGATGTGCACATCGATAGGCCCGGCCTGATCAATGATGCGCTGGGAAGTACTCAACCCCACATAGCGTCGCAACCCCAGCTCCGATCCGATGACCAGCTGCGATGCATTCACCGTGCGGGAGAACTCCAGCAGGATGCCCGGCACATCATCGCCCACGATGGTACGCCACTGCCCACCCAGCGACTCGGTGAGGTCCTGCAGTTTTCGCAGTCGACGCAAGTAGCCGCGGTCGAGGCCATCGTCATCACCGGTAATGTGCACGACAATCATCTCGCGGCCGGCCACGCGACCGGTCATACGAGCACCGCGACGAATCATGGCCTCGGCGTTGTTGTCATCACGCACCGCTACCACCACACGCTCGCGGGTAGTCCAATGATCGTCGATCTCCTCATCTTCGCGGTAGGAGTCCAGAACCTCTTCGACCTTGTCGGCCAGCCACAGCAGTGCCAGCTCACGCAGGGCGCTGAGGTTGCCGGGTCGGAAGTACTTCCGCAGCGCCAGTTCCGCTTGCTCCTTGCGGTAGATTTCGCCGCGGGACAGTCGGATACGCAGGGCATCCGGGCTTAAGTCGATGAGCTCAATCTCGTCCGCATCGCGGAGGACACGGTCGGGCACCGTCTCCATTTGGCGCACGCCGGTGACGGCCGCAACGACGTCGTTAAGCGATTCCAGGTGCTGGATGTTCATCGTCGAGATGACATCGATGCCTGCGTCGAGAAGCTGGTAGACATCGTGCCAGCGCTTGCGTTGCTGAACGAACTCGTTGTCCGGCTCATCGGTGACGACGGTGTGCGCGAGCTCGTCGACGAGGGCGACCTCAGGATGCATCTCGATAATCGCATCAACATCCAGCTCACGATAGGTGTTGCCTCGGTAGGACACCTTTCGGCAATCCAACACCGGCAGGCCTTCGATGAGCTTCTTCGTCCGCTCGCGACCGTGGTGCTCCACCAGCCCAACGACTACCTCGTGCCCGCGGGAGTACAGATCGTGCCCCTCGCTCAGCATGGCGCACGTTTTGCCCACGCCCGGGGCAAACCCCAGGTAGACCTTCAGTTTTCCTCGCTTGGCCATTTCTTACAGACCTTTACTTGCCTTACCTTGCCCGATCGCGGGATGCTTACTGTCCGTCTGTCAGGGCGGCGTTCAGCTTTACGACGTTGACCAGTCGCCCACCATCCTGCGAGCCCTGTTCCGTCATTGTGTTCTCACTATTTTCAGAGATTAGACGCTCCACCTCAGCCTGTGGCAGGTTTCGTTCCTTAGCCACACGGGGCGCCTGCAGCTCGGCGTATTTCTGGGAGATGTGCGGGTCCAAGCCGGAACCGGAAGCGGTAACTGCCTCGATTGGAACCTGCTGAGGATTAACACCTTCTCGCGCTGCAACGCCCTTGCGACGCTGCTCAATCTCAGCCTGGAACTCCTTGTTGCAGGGCGAGACGTTGGATGCCGAGGACGACATTGCGTCATAGCCGTTATCGCCAGCGGCGGACGGGCGCGGGTAGAAGAAGCCCGGCTTCGTCACCTCCTGGGCAATCAGCTCCGAGCCCTGAATTTCACCCTTTGAGTTGTAGATCAGCGACCCATCGGCATTATCGGACCAGATGCGTCCCACTGCCCAGATGGCAGCTGGGTAAAGCAGGCCGAGAACCACCGTGAGCAGCAGATACGCCTTGATTGTGGTGGATATCAACCGAAAATTCTTGTTCATGTCCTTCTCAATTCTTTTCCGTCCTGCGGGACCGTGAGTGCGGGCCCCTTGGTGCGGGACTGTAGGTACGAGCCCCTTGGTTCGGGGCTCTTAGTGCGGAACTGTCGGTACGGGACTACAGCCCGAACACTCCGGAGAGCAGGAGGTCAATAATTTTGATGCCGATAAACGGTGCGATGATGCCACCGACGCCGAAGATGAGCAGGTTGCGGCTGAGCAGCGATGCTGCGGAACCAGCGCGGTACTTCACGCCCTTCAGCGCCAGCGGAATCAGCGCGACAATAACCAGTGCGTTGAAAATCACCGCAGAGAGGATGGCGCTTTCCGGCGAGTGCAGATTCATGATGTTGAGCTT
The DNA here is from genome assembly GCF_001812455.1 of Corynebacterium sp. HMSC076C10. NCBI lineage: Bacteria > Bacillati > Actinomycetota > Actinomycetes > Mycobacteriales > Corynebacteriaceae > Corynebacterium > Corynebacterium sp. HMSC076C10. The sequence goes on along the minus strand of NZ_KV809097.1, from coordinate 92,168 downwards.
GTCCAGGCCTGGCAAGGCTGTAACGAACATGGCCGGAATGATGGCGAAATACTTCGCCACATCGTTGGCGATGGAGAAAGTCGTCAACGCACCGCGGGTAATCAGCATTTGCTTGCCGATTCCCACCACGTCAATCAGCTTGGTCGGATCCGAATCCAGGTCCACCATGTTGGCCGCTTCCTTCGCGGCGGACGTACCGGTGTTCATGGCCACACCCACATCAGCCTGCGCCAATGCTGGCGCGTCGTTGGTGCCGTCACCCGTCATAGCGACCAGACGACCCTTCGACTGCTCCTTGCGGATCAGCTCGAGCTTCTGCTCCGGGGTAGCCTCGGCGAGAACATCGTCAACGCCCGCCTCCTTCGCAATCGCATGCGCTGTCACGGCGTTGTCACCGGTAATCATGACGGTACGGATACCCATTTCGCGCAACTGGTCGAAGCGCTCACGCATACCCGGCTTAACGATGTCCTTGAGGTAAATCACACCGAGCACCCGGCCGCTGTCACCGCTGGTTACGTCCTCCCCGCCGATAATCTCGGCCACGACGAGTGCGGTACCGCCAGCTTCCGAAATGCGCTGCACAATGCCCTCGACCTCGGGAGGAACCGTGACGCCGATGCGCTTCATCAGCTTCACAATTTCGGTAGCTGCACCCTTTACCACCTTGCGGTTCTTCTGCTCCCCGGTTGCCGGGAACTCGATACCACTCATACGAGTCTGAGCAGTGAAAGGAATGAAGGTCGCGGTGGCGTAGACGGACTCGTCGATACGTTCGCTGGATTCCTTTTCCGCGAGCTCGACAATGGATCGGCCCTCGGGGGTTTCGTCGGCAAGCGAGGAGAGCTGGCAGGCGTACACCAATTCAGCGTGGCTAGTCCCACCGACCTCAGTGAACTCCGCGGCCTGGCGGTTACCGAACGTGATGGTGCCGGTCTTATCCAGCAGCAGCGTGGCGACGTCACCAGCGGCCTCAACCGCACGGCCAGACATGGCCAACACATTGTGCTGCACCAGACGATCCATGCCAGCGATACCGATAGCGGACAGCAGTGCACCGATAGTGGTCGGGATCAGGCAGATCAGCAGCGCAATCAGGACCAACGGATCCTGCTCAGCGCCATTGAAGATAGCCATCGGCGCCAGTGCGATGACGACCATGAGGAAGATCAAGGTCAACACGTGCAGCAGGGAGCCGAGCGCCAACTCATTCGGAGTCTTCTTGCGCTGTGCGCCTTCGACCAGGCCAATCATCCGATCCATGAAGCTCTCACCAGGCATGGTGGTGACCTCGATGGCGATGACGTCGGAAAGCACGCGCGTACCACCGGTGACCGCACAGCGATCGCCGCCTGCCTCGCGGATTACCGGCGCGGACTCACCGGTGATGGCCGACTCGTCGACGCTGGCGGCGCCAACGACGACATCGCCGTCTGCGGGGATGGCCTCACCTGCGGAGACGATGACGATATCGCCCGGAACAAGCTCCGTGGCAGCGACCTTGGTCGTCTGAGCAGCAGGGCTAATCAGCGCCTCAGCGGCATTGGCCCCCTCATTGAGCTTGAAGGCATCGGAGGTGGTGCGCGAGGCGCGCAGCGACTCAGCCTGTGCCTTACCGCGGCCCTCGGCGACGGCCTCGGCCAGCGTTGCGAACAACACCGTCAGCCACAGCCACACGGTGATGGAGAAACTAAACAGCGATGGGTGCGCAATGGCCAGAACCAGTGTGAATGCAGCGCCGACCTCAACCAGGAACATCACCGGAGTGGCGACGAGCTGGCGCGGATTCATCTTGCTCAACGCAAGCGGCAGAGCGGCCTTCAGCGCGCTGGGAGTAAAAGCGGAAGATGCGTTGGAATTCTTGCTCATGACAGGGCCTCCGTCAGCGGGCCAAGGACGAGAGTTGGTAGGAATGTCAGGGCGCTGACGATGATTGCAATGGCAACGGTCAGACCCACAAACTGCGGTCGGTGGGTCGGCAGCGTGCCTGCGGTTTCAGCCGCTGGCTTCTGCTTGGCAAAGTCACCAGCCAGACCCAGCACCATGACGATTGGCAGGAAGCGACCGAACAGCATGGCGAAGCCAAGGCTCATATTGAACCACGGGGTGTCGGCACCGAAGCCCGCGAATGCCGAACCGTTGTTGTTGGACGCACTGGTGTAGGCGTAAATCAGGTCGGAGAAGCCGTGCGGTCCATCAGCGGACACGGAGTCCAGCGTCGACGGCAGCATGGTGGAGATACCGACACCTGCCAGCACCAGCACTGGCATGACCAGGATGTAGAGGCAGACCTTGGTGATTTCCGAAACACCAATGCGCTTGCCCAGGTATTCCGGCGTACGGCCGACCATCAGGCCGGCGATGAACACGGTCAGGATGGCGATGATGAGCATGCCGTAAAGACCGGAGCCCACACCACCAGGGCTGATCTCACCCAGCAGCATGTTCAGCATGAGCATGCCGCCTGCCAGTGGTGAGTAGCTGGAGTGGAAGCTGTCCACCGCGCCTGTCGACGTCATGGTGGTGGTCACCGCAAAGAAGGAACTCGGCAGCACACCGAAGCGCAACTCCTTGCCCTCCATGCCGCCACCTTGGAAGGACTGCAGCGCAGTCTCGCTGGACATAACGACAGCCAGAGAGATGAAGTAGAGCACCGCCATGGTGGACAGAATGGCCCAGCCCTGGCGCTTGTCGCCGATGATGACACCGAATGCCCTGGTCAACGAGACCGGAATCAACAGGATAAGGAAGATTTCCAGCATGTTGGTCCACGCATTCGGATTTTCAAATGGATGCGCGGAGTTGGCGTTGAAGTAACCGCCACCGTTGGTACCCAGCTCCTTGATGACCTCCTGCGATGCCACGGCACCGCCCGGGATAGTCTGGCTGCCGCCGGTGACAGTCTGAATAGTCTGTGGGGCCGAGAAATTCTGGATGGCACCCTGCGAAATCAGCAGAATTGCACCAATAGCGGCGATGGGCAGCAGCACTCGCAGGACGGTACGAGTCAGATCTACCCAGAAGTTGCCGATGTTGCCGTCACCGTGACGGTTGGCCAGGCCTCGAACCAGCGCCACCGCCACTGCAATACCGACTGCGGCGGAGACGAAGTTCTGAACTGCCAGGCCAGCCATCTGAGTCAGCACCGTCATGGCTTCTTCACCGGAGTAGGACTGCCAGTTGGTGTTGGTGGTAAACGACACCGCGGTGTTCCACGCCTGGTCCGGAGAGACTGGGCCCTTGCCGTGGTTGAGCGGTAGCCACTGCTGCACTCGCTGCAGCAGGTAGACGAAGATGACGCTGACAGCGGAGAAGCTCAACACACTGGCGGTGTACTTTGTCCAGTGCTGGTTGGCCTCTGGGCGCACACCGATGGCGCGGTAGAAACCGCGCTCAACACCCAAGTGCTTATCAGTGGTGAATACCCGCCCCATGTAATTGCCGAGCGGGATGTAAAGGATGGCCAGTGCGGCCATCACGATGATTACCGGGACAAATCCCATAATGACGTTGCTCACGAGAATCGCTCCGGATCAATCAGGGCGACCAGGACATAGCCCAATGCCGCCAAACCTAAAATGGCGCCGACGATCAATTCCCACGTCATAGTTTCTTCACCGCCTTTGCGCAGCCCTGCAGTAGCAGGAAGGCCGCGACGGTGAGTAGCAGAAGCAAAATGTCTACGAACATGACAGTTATAAAACACTCATACCTACCGCGGCGGGCACCTATTAACGCTTTTTTAACACCCGGCTGAACTGGGGTTATGCGCTTTGAGGTGCGCGAATGCACTTCTGATTAAGAAAGTGCCAAGGCAGGTACGCGGCGAATTAATACCAGCTGCAGTGACCGAGTGGGCTGAGCATGCGCACTGGTGTTGCCGACTTATCGATGGTTTTCCGTGACCTGTCGATGACTTCCCTTGTCTTATCGATGGTTTTCCGCCACTTATGCGCACGCTGTGGGGTCTACCTGGGCACTTGTCGATGCGTTATTCACTGATGGCCACGCTATAGCGCATCGACAGGTGAATAGCTCATCGACAAGTGGCCGACCGCCCCTGCCCTCGCCGGCCCCGGCCCCGTCCCCGCTGTCTCCGCCCCTCACAGTCGGACCACGCGCTACCCGAAGGCTTTTGGACACGAGCATAGGCGCGAAGCATTAAAAAAACCGGGCACCACGCTTCCTGCGTGATACCCGGTTTTAATGGATTGAGTTAGGCCGAAGCAACCGGCCCGAAGCAACCGGACTAGAAGTAGCTGACTAAGCCTGACTAATTAGTCCTCCGGTGCGAGCTCGCTCTCCGTGACCCACTTGTGGTTCTTCATGGTCATGCCATCTTCGTCGATATCAACCATGTAGACCGGCTCCTGGGTGGAGTAATCAACAGTGCCCTTGGCACCCTTCATGCCCGCCATGTGCTCGGCGTTGATGGTGATCTCGGAGCCATCGGCAAGCGGAGCCTCGCCTGGGTTCTCCATCTCCTCGTGGACAACCCAACGGTGGTCCTTCACCGGCTCGCTGCCATCGGTCGGAGTGTAGGACACGGAGTATGTGGTGGTGTTGAAAACACCGACAACCTTGCCTTCTGCACCCTTCATGCCCGGCATGTGGTCGGCCAGAACCTTCACCTCAGTGCCGACCGGGAACTTCGCGTTGTCAGCCGGAGCCATTCCCTCGGGAGCCGGGCCGCCATCGGCCGGGTGATTATGGCCTGCCATTGCATCGTCATCATGATTGCCGTGCTCACCGTGGTCGCCGTGCTCACCGTGGTCATCGGCATCGTCCATATCATCCATGTCGTCATGGTCCTCAGAGCTGGTGGCCGACACGGAAGAGCTGGTCTCGCTAACAGTGCTGCTTGCCTCAGTACTAGCCGAATCATCGGAGGAGCAACCGGCCAGCACAAGGACGCTGGCGGCACCCGCGACTACGAGAGCATCTAGTGGTCGAATATTCTTTGCCATGGTCAAGCTCCTTTGTTGTTGATGTCAATCAATCTATGCCCTCACCCTAACAACGCTCCCCCAGCGCCACCAGAGCTCTACTTCCCGCGGCGGACGGAAATCGTCCAGCCAGCTTCACCGGTCTGCTCAAAGTTGGTGACCTCGTGGCCATCCTTCGCAGCCCAGCGCGGAATCGCATCCGTGGCCTGGGTGCAGTCGAATGGAATCACCAGCTCCTCGCCGACCTCAATCTTGTTGATCGCGTCCTTGGCCTCGATCAGCGGGAAGGGGCACACCGCACCGACGGTGTCGAGCTCGTAACGCCCATCGCCCAGTGGCTTGAGCTTGCCGTCTTCCTGCTTGACGACGCTCCGGTCGAGCAACGCTACCGGCGCGACAGTAAAGGCACCCGCCAGCGGGGAGGCCTCGGTGCCAGCGACACCGGCACCTTCGCTACCCGGCAGGGACACAGGCGAAGTAGCAGCCGAAGTGACCGGAGCAGTTGCCGATACCGCTGTGTCGTTGGTGGTGGAAGGGGTGCTCGGGACGTCGTTAAGCGAAGGTGCGGACGGCTTCAGCCAGAGCTTTGCGGCGATAGCGACACCTGCGGCGATGGACGCCAGCGCAAGCCAACCCTGGTAGCTGAACAGCGAGGTCTGGACCATGCCGTTACCGACGGTGCAGCCGCCGGCCCACGCAGCGCCGACACCCATGAAGATGCCGCCGACGACCGAGCGTGCACCCTGGGTGGCGTCCGGGACGCGGAGGCGGAATTCACCGGAGGCCTTGGCCGCGATGAAGGAGCCGACGAGGATGCCGAGGACGAGGAGGACGCCCCAGTCGAAACGCTCGGTGTCACCAGTAACAACGTAGTTGGCAAGGTTGGAGGACGGAGTCGTGATGCCGAGGCCGTCGTTGCGGCCGGTCGCGGCGGACAGCGGCCATGCGATAACGCCAAGCACACCAACGATGGCGGCGGTGGCGTACACGTGCCAGGCCTTTTCAGTCAGAATGTGCGCGAGACCGGACTTGCGCGGCGCCAGAGTGGCCGGGCGCGGACCGGAGAATTCTTCACGCAGGTAGCGTACGGCGAAGTATGCCGTGACGGCGCTCAACGCGATGACCAGAGGCCAGATGCTAATGCCGAGCGAGGCGTGGATGCTGGTCAGGCCGACGGTGCGGTCCTTCAAGGCATCTTGTACCCCATTGAGGAAGCCAGTCTTCATAGCAGCAGCGGATAGGGCGTAAAAGACCAGTGCAATCCATGATCCGATCAGGCCTTCACCGGAGCGGTACCAGGTGCCCGAGGCGCAGCCACCAGCCAGGACGATACCCAGCCCGAAGATAACGCCACCGACGATAACGGCCAGTGGTGCCAGCTCGTTGTATTCGGGAGTAATCACGCCGGCGCTGGTCAGTGCGGCCAGACCGATGGCGTGGACGGAAATAACAATCAGCAGGGCGACAAAGCCGCGCCAGCTGCGCTGAGTAAAGATGTCGCGCAAGAAGCCGGTGACGCAGAAGCGTCCTCGCTGCATAACAAAGCCGAGCACGGCACCCAGCGCTAGTCCTGAAATGAGCATGAGAGTGTTTCTCCTAAATTTATGAGCCAGTCCGTCATCAAAGCCATAATGAACAGACCTGTCTATTAGTGGATTAGAAGCTACTCTACACAGCGAAAAAAGTCCAACTTAATGAAGTTTTCACAGGGTAGAACACCTGCCAATAGACAGACCGAACCGTATAGTTGCTGGTGAGAAGCGCAAGTTGTGGCAAGCTAAAACACTATGAGCGCACAGAATTCAGCCCTGGTTGGACACCAGCGACACCAGCGGTTCCTTGCGATGCGCTCGATACTCGACCTTCCTTTTACCCATGCTTTCGCCCTTGATCCTCAGGCGGTCATCGATATTTCCGGCGTGGCCCGCCTCAGCGAGCTCAATGCCAAAAATGTCGCAATAATCGACAGCTTGCGTTCACTCGCCCACACCAACACGCAGGACTTTTACGCCATCGATGACGCGGCAGAAGCTCTGGGTACCGCCTTGCGAATGGCGATTTCCTCCCGGCAGCTACTCTGGTTCAGCTCGCTGCCCGAAAGTGATGTGGACAAGGTACAAAACATCCTCGGTAGCGACATCGTTCATGTGGTGGGCCCGGAACTGGCCGTCGATAAGCTCGATGACAGTACCCTCGAGCTTCCCACTGCACTGAAACAGCGCGGAGAACCACTGGTGCCCATCGCTATCTCGCCAAGCGAGCTGGTACAGGCCTGGGCACACGGCAGTCGCGTGCAGCAAAAACTGCTCGCTTACCTGCTGGAGGGAACAAATACGCTGGTCATGCAGCAAAAGGATCTGCATGCACTACGCAAAGTCGGGACCAAACTCATCGAGCGCAACCCCGTGTGGCGCCTGCTCTACAACCCGAAAGTGTTGGCCTACCTGGTGGTGATGGTCTACTCTTCGCTCCGCGCGCTACCTGTGGTTTTCGTCCCCGGATTCCACGGCAATGTCTGGGTGCTGTGGAGCATCGACATCATTACCGCTATCCCCTACACCTGGGGAATTGTCGAGATGATCACCGGCCGCTCATTCGGCCGAAGAATGCTGGGGCTCCTGATTACCCTAGTGACTTTCGTCTCGCCTTACGTCTACTTCTGGGCCAATGGGCGCGATTATCCGGTGTGGGTCACTATCTTTGTCATTGCGTTAATTGTTGCAGCCTGCGCCGTCGAATACGTCCGCTGGCTGCGCGACCGCGCCATCTCCGCAATCCTGCGCCAACCACCCACCAACTGCCGCTAGCGACCGCTAAGCGAGCGCCGCACGCCGCCAATAATCAGCCAGGCACCGGCGGCAACGTTGACAGCCACAAGCCCGTGGATAGACGTCTTGCTTAACGACGCTGCCATCGTCTCACTTGCGATAAGCATGCCGGTCGAGACAATCCAGATGAACGTTGCGGCAATGTTGGCAATCCGGCCGCGTTCCACGCGGAATGGATGCGTGTAGTGCAGCGGCACCAACGTCATTGCGCTGAAGATAAAAATGGCAGAGATACACACCGCCATGGGCGCGTTCCATACCCACAGCAAGACCGCCACGATATTCCACGCGGCGGGGAAACCAACGAAGTAGTAGTCGCCGGACTTGGCGGCTTCGTTGGCATAGCAGAACATCGACGACACCAGGACCAAAATGATCAGGGCAATCGCCAACGGCCGTGGCCCCAGCGGCAGATACATAACCATGAAAGCCGCGGGTATGGCGGTCCAGGTGAGATAGTCGACGATATTGTCCACCACTGCGCCGTTAAACCACGGGACGACTTCCTTGATGTGATGCTTACGCGCCATATTGCCGTCGACACCATCGACGACGAGGGCAATCCCCAGCCAAAACCACATCCAATGTGGGCGGCCCTCCAACAGTGCGACCGCAGCCAGCGTTGCCCACACCAAACCGGTCAGCGTAAAGGCATGCACAGCCCAGGCGATGACATGCTGGCGCCGGGTGAAGCGGGTGAAGGTCGCGGCGGTGCTGGCAGTATCGGCGCAGGCAGTATCTGGCCCACTGGCGGCACTAGAACTGGCATTGTCGGAGCGGGTAGTAGCGTTCACGGCAGATGTCCTTTAGAAAACACAACGCGCACAACTGCAAACCTTTATCGCAGTTGTGCGCAGAGTCGATTTTTTCAATCGGTGAGTATAACGGCCGATGGGTCGTTTTCCCGTATTTTTACTCGGACTTGTGCCGAGTTATTTAACGACGATCCTCGAACCAACCGGTAACAGCCGGTGCTGTGTTCTCGTAGACCAGCTTGGCTTCGGTGTACTCCTCCAGGCCGGTCGGGCCCAGCTCACGGCCAATACCGGACTGACCAAAGCCACCCCACTCGGCCTGTGGCAGGTAGGGGCCAAAGTCGTTGATCCAGACGGTACCGTGACGCAGCTCGCGGGAAACACGCTCAGACACCTCGCGGTTAGATGTCCACACCGCACCGGCCAGGCCGTATTCGGTGTCGTTGCCGATCTCGATGGCCTCGTCAACCGTGGTGAAGGTCTCCACCGTCACTACCGGGCCAAAGGCTTCGTCGTGAACGCAGTCCATTTCGCGGGTGACCTGGTCAATCACGGTTGGGAGGTAGAAGTAGCCGTCGGCAAGCGAGGCGGAACCATCGGCGGTGGTACCTGCGGCGATCTCGCCGCCTACGCGCACACGAGCGCCCTGCTCACGAGCTCGATCGACGTATGCCGCGACCTTATCCAAGTGCTGCTTCGAAATCAGCGCACCGGTCTCGGCCTTCTCGTCGAGCGGACCGCCGAGCTGGATGTGTCCGGCGCGCTCGACCAGATCGTCGACAAACTTCTCGGCGATGGACTCCTCCACAATCAAGCGAGCGCCCGCCGAGCACACCTGACCGGAGTGCAGGAACGCAGCATTGAGGGCATTGTCCAAAGCGGCTTCGTAATCGGCGTCGGCGAAGATGATGTTCGGGTTCTTGCCGCCGAGCTCAAGCGCGACCTTCTTCACAGACTTAGCCGCTTCACCAGCAATAATCTTGCCAGTGACAAGACCGCCAGTGAAGGAGACCATGTCCACCTTCGGATGCGAGGACAGCGGTGCGCCCGCTTCGGCACCAGCTCCGGTAATGAGGTTGGCAACGCCCGCCGGAACACCCAGATCATCGATGACGTGCATGAGTAGAATTGCTGTGTGCGGAGTCAGCTCCGCCGGCTTGAGCACAAAGGTATTGCCCGTGGCCAGCGCCGGTGCGACCTTCCATGCGGTCTGCAGCAGTGGGTAGTTCCACGGCGTAATCAGACCACAGACACCGACGGGCTCACGCACAATACGCGCGACGACGGACGGGTCATCCGCATCCACGAGACGACCGGCATCATTGCCTGCAAGCTTCCCGAAGTACTCAAAGCAGGCGATGATGTCATCCATATCGGCTGCCGCCTCTGGCAGGCGCTTACCGGTATCCATGGCCTCTGCCCAGGCAAATTCGTCCTTGCGCTGCCTGATGGCAGCACCGATGTCGAGTACCAACTTGCTGCGCTCAGCTGTGCTCCAGGATGCCCAGGAACCTTCCCCGGTACATCGGAAGGCGGCGTCGGCGGCGGCGATGGCGCGCTCGGTGTCGGTCGCATCTGCTTCCGCAACTTCGGCGATGAAAGAGCCATCGGCCGGGCACTCGATAGTGCGAGTGTTGCCAGCGGCTGCAGCGGACCAGGTGCCGTCGATAAACAGCGTGGCCGCGCCTTCGTGGGATTTGGCGGTCTCGGGTGCGAGGGCCTTATCAGTAGTTGAAGGCTTAAAGGTCATTTAGGAATCCTCCTTGGCGTAGTCATCAGACCATTCGCGGACAGGTTCGGCATTATCGGACAGATCTGAGGTGCCCGGGAGATCAGACTGCATGTGCAAAAACTCCAAGTGCCGTTCGTAGAGGTCGAGGACGTCGGAAATCAGCTGCTCTTGGGTGTAGCCATAGACGTCGTAGCCGAGCGAACCGGTCAGCGTGAAGACCTCGAGGCGGTAGTAGTAAATATCAGCATCACTGTCCAGGTGTACCAGGCCAGCGAAAGACGGCGTCAAGTGTTCAACCGGATAGACCTGGTAGCGGAAGCTCATCTCCTCGCCGAATCCGACCTGCAGGTCAATCTGGTCAATACCGACTTCTTCTGCTGGTTCACGGTGCAGCGTCACTTCACCGCCACGTTCCCTGATAGCATCTGCCACCTGTTCAAGTGCGGGCTGCACCACTCGGTCGAGGTAGCGCATGACTGGCTTCTTGCCCGGGAAGGACATGGAGCGGGCAAGTCGATTGCGCCAGTCACCCTGTTGGCCATCCACGGCGCGGCCCGACATCGCACCATGGAGGGCTCGACGTGTCGAATCCTGTTGCAACAGCTCCAGTCGCAGCGACTTAAACAGGCCATACATCACCAGATAGATGACAAAGGCAAACGGCAGACCCATCACAATCGTTGCCGACTGCAGCGTCGGAATACCACCGACATAGAGCATGGAGATGGTCAGCACACCGACCACGACAGCCCAGAAAATACGGGTCCACTTCTTACCGTCCTGCTGTGTGTCGGTGATCTTCGAAGTGAAGTTACTCATCACCAGTGCCGCCGAGTCCGCCGAGGTGATGTAGAGCAACAGGCCAATCAGAGATGCGACTGCAGCCACCATCATCGGCGCCGGGTACTGCTCCAGCAGCAGGTAGAAGGCACGCTCCGGGTAATCCAGTGCAGTCTGGCCAAACTCCGAATCGCCATTGATGACCAGGTCCAGCGCCGAGTTACCGAATACCGACACCCACATCAGGACGAAGAGGAATGGAATGGTCAGCGTGCCGACGACAAACTGGCGCAGGCTACGGCCACGGGAAATACGAGCCAGGAACAAACCGACGAACGGTGCCCAGGCCACCCACCAAGCCCAGAAGAACAGGGTCCAGGAATTCAACCATTCCTGCGCTCCGGAGAACGCGTAGGTATCCATAGTCATGGATGGGAACTTGGAGACGTACTCGCCGACGTTCATCACCAGGGCGTCAAACAGGAACGCCGTGCGACCAGTGACCAGGATGTAGAGCATCAAGCAGATGGCCAGGCCAACGTTGAGCTCCGAGAGACGGCGAATCCCCTTGTCAACACCGGAAACCGCGGAGGCGATAGCCACCGATACAGCCACGACGATTAGAGCGATCTGCCAGGACGTACTCTCATCCACCCCGAACAGCACGCGCAGGCCGTAATTCAGCTGGACGACGCCGATACCCAGCGAAGTTGCGACACCGAAAACGGTACCGAGCATCGCTGCGATTTCGACCGCTTCACCAGCGGGGCCGTGGATGCGCTTGCCAATGATTGGGTAGAGCGCCGAGCGAATGGTCAGTGGCATGTTCAAGCGGTAAGCGAAGTAGCCGAATGCCATGCCCATCAGCGCGTAGAGCGCCCAACCGGTCACACCATAGTGGAAGAGCGTGAACACCACTGCCTGACGCGCGGCTTCGATGGTCTCCGCATCTCCGGTCGGCGGGCCATAGTACTGTGCCACCGGCTCTGCTACCGAGAAGAAGAGCAGGTCAATGCCGATACCTGCGGCAAAGAGCATAGAGGCCCAAGAAAACAGGCCGAACTGAGGTTTGGCGTGATCGGGGCCGAGCTTAATCTGCCCCGTTCGCGAGATGGCGATGTAGAGCATGAAGAGCACTGCCACCGTCGCGGTCACGATATAGAACCAACCGAAGTTCTTCGATACCCAGGCGACAATGCCCGCTAGGGTGTCCGCTGCATTGTCCGGGGCAAAAATAGCCCACAGGGCAATGGCGAGAATACCAACGCCTGAAATAATAAATACAGGCCAGTTGACCTCAGGCTCGGAGGTCACACTCGCTTGCGCTTGTTGTGGAGGGACCGACTGCGATCGCTGCATTCCTTGCGACGATCCAGATTTTTCCTCCGTTACCTTCTCAGTTGGCGGAGTATCAGACATAGGAAAATCCTTCAGATTCGGGAACTAACCCAGCATACCTAGTTTGAATAATCCCTCAAGTTTAAGAATCGATTCAGAAGAATTCTCCAATACCAACATCAACACCTTCACCTGCATATTTACCCAGTTTTCAAGACGTTTAAAATCATTCCAACTGGAATTGAATACCAATTGTGTGGCATTCTATATAGGTGAAGGGGATTTGAGATACGCCTCCGGCCACTTATTCCAATATCAATATATAGGGCCCGCCTTTAAATATTACTTGGGGCTTATCGGGGCTTATCACAGTCCTTGAAAACCATTCCGATATACATCGGCAAACAACCTACGGAGGTACACCAGAACATGGGAGCTTTCCCGGCTGTCTTCAACTTCGGTAAAAAGAATGGCAACACCACAGTCGAACACCGCGACGTCGTCATCGTTGGCGCGGGCTCTGCCGGCTCTGTGCTGGCTAACCGGCTGTCCGCAGACCACACTCAGCAGGTGCTCGTACTCGAGGCCGGCCGCATGGACTCCCTCTGGGATCTCTACATTCACATGCCTTCGGCGTTCTCCTTCCCAATCGGCAACAAGTACTACGACTGGAAGTACGAATCCGAGCCGGAACCGGAGATGAACGGTCGCCGCATCTACCACGCCCGCGGCAAGGTCGTCGGCGGCTCCTCCTCCATCAACGGCCAGATCTACCAGCGCGGTAACCCCATGGACTACGACAAGTGGGGCGACACCAAGGGGCTAGAGAACTGGGGCTGGAACCACGTTCTGCCTTACTTCAAGCGCATGGAAAATGCGCTCGGCTCCGACAAGGACGACCCGCGCCGTGGCCACGACGGCCCACTGCGCATGAAGCGCGGTCCGGCCGATTCTCCGCTGTTCAAGGCCTTCTTCAGGTCTGTTCAGCAGGCTGGCTACAACTACACTCCGGACGTCAACGGCTACCGCCAGGAGGGCTTCGGTCCCTTCGACGCGAACATCGACAAGGGCCGTCGCCTCTCCGCTGCCCGCGCATACCTGCACCCAGCCCTGCAGCGTCCAAACCTGGAGCTTCGCACCCGCGCAGAAGCCACCCGCATCCTCTTCGAGGGCACCAAGGCCGTCGGCGTGGAGTACACCTGGAAGGGTCGTACACACCAGGTGCGAGCAGACAAGGTCATCCTCTGCGGTGGCGCTTTCAACTCTCCGCAGCTGCTCGAGGTCTCCGGCGTTGGCGATGAGAAGATTCTGAATGCCGCCGGAGTGAACGTCGTCAAGCACCTGCCTGGTGTCGGCGAAAACCTGCAGGACCACCTGGAGGTCTACATTCAGTACAACGCCACCCAGCCGGTGTCTTCACAGCCGTACCTGGAGAAGTGGCGTTGGCCGTTCATTGGCCTGTGGTGGCTGCTCACCCACAAGGGCCCGGTGGCAACGTCGCACTTCGAGGGTGGCGGTTTCGCGCGCTCCAACGACAACGAGCCCTACCCGAACCTGATGTTCCACTTCCTGCCGCTGGCCATGCGTTACGACGGCACGAAGATCGATAGCCCGCACGGTTTCCAGTTCCACGTTGGTCCGATGTACTCGGATGCCCGTGGCCATGTCCACATCACCTCCTCGGACATCAAGGTCAAGCCGTCGATCCTGTTCAACTACCTGTCCACTGATCAGGACCGCCGTGAATGGGTCGAGGCTGTGAAGGTCTCCCGTAAGCTGCTGGACACTCCGGCAATGAAGGAGTACACCGACGGCGAGATTTCCCCGGGTGCAGATGTGCAGACCGACGAGGAAATTCTCGAGTGGGTCCGCAAGGATGCCGAGACCGCCCTGCACCCATCCTGCACCTGCAAGATGGGGCCGGCCTCCGACGAGATGGCCGTGGTCGATCCGGAGACCATGCAGGTTCACGGCACCGAGGGCCTCTACGTGGTTGACGCTTCGGTCATGCCGGGCATCACCAACGGCAATATCTACGCACCGACCATGATGATTGCCGAAAAGGCCGCTGACCTCATCGCCGGCAAGACCCCGCTGGCACCGCAGGACATTCCGTTCTACCGCGCTGGCCAGGGTATGCCACTGGATCCGCCGGAGAGCACCAAGTAGTCCTTGAGTTCTTGAGGCGGTAGCGCGACGTCTATCGCGCAACGCCGTTCGTCGGCATTGGCCGGGTTCTCCCACGCGGGGGAATCCGGCCTTAGTGTTACTCTCGCCCTATGAGCAGTACGACCCCGAAATCTCCCGAAAACCTCCGACGCTCATCAATCATTCTGGCACCGATGGCCGGTGGCCCATCCACGCCCGAACTCGTCGCTGCCGTTTCCAATGCTGGCGGGGTTGGCACCCTTGCCGCCGGATATCTCACTGTCGAAAAGCTCACTGAACAGGCACAGCAGACGTGCACACTGCTTGACGACGGCAAAGGTTTCGGCATCAACCTCTTCTGCCCCAACACAGCTGACGCCGGTGTCGGAACCTCAGAGGAGGAACTTGCTCAGTGGACCGCTTTTCGTAATCGTCTGGCGCCGGCCGCTGCCCACTTCGACATCGATTTGCCTGACACTCCGACCTGGTCAGATGACTACTTCTCGGCGAAAGTCGAGGCAATTCTCGCTGATGACTTTCTGCCCAATCCCGATGCCCTGAAGTTCGTCTCCTTCACCTTTGGCCACCCAGACAACGAGGTCATTGCTCGGGTAAAGGAATCAGGCCGCAAAGTGATTTTGAATGCGACCTCAATTGAGGGTGTACGGGCGGCGACGGAGGCTGGCGCTGATCGCATTGTCCTGCAGGGACTAGCTGCGGGTGGGCACCGCGCATTTGTGAAGGGGAAGGATTCGTCCGACAGCATTGGGGCCTCTGTAGAAGAGCTCGCCCAAGCAGTCACCGAAGCATGTGCGGTAACCGATGTACCTATCATCGCCGCTGGTGGGGTGGGTAACCGAGAGGACGTCGTCAAGCTTGTGGAAGCCGGCGCGGTGGCTGTGCAAGTTGGCACACGGTTCCTCACCACCGCGGAGGCGGGTACGAAGGAAACGCACCGACGGGCACTGCGTGATTTGGTGGAGCGTGCCACCGTTTTGACTCATGCCTTTTCCGGTAAGCCTGCGCGTGCCATCGAGAACACGTTTACCCGGGAGTTTTCTAGGGTCGCGCCGGAGCTTTACCCTCAACTGCACTACTTGACCACGCCGATTCGCGGCGCGGCGAATAAGGCCGGCGATTCTGAATATCTCAACTTATGGGCAGGTATTGGGTTTGCGCAGTGCGAGGTTCAATATGCGGGCGAGGTTGTTGCGGAGCTTTCCGGCTTGGCCGAGTAACACGAAGCCGCCGATGCTACAAACTGCAAAATGACCAGCCCCGGACATATATCGCGGCTGGTCATTCGGTTTTATTTGTGACGACGGCTTTTATGGCGACGGCGCGGTTGTGGCGCTAAGCGTCTAGCAGCCAATCGTTCGGGCTGAACAGCTCGAAGTGAACGTTATCGCGAGCAACACCGCGACCGGCGAGCTGCTGGCGAATGGCCTGCAGGAAGCCATTGCCACCACAGAGGTAGAACTGAGCGCCCTCCGGCAGCTCCGCATCCGCCAGATTCATCAAATCCGGCTCGTACCACACCTGCTGGCGAGCATTGGCCAGAGCGGCGACAGCATTGTCACGCTCTGCGCGCAGGGCATCTGCGGTTTCTGCGCGGTCCGCGTGGAGAACGACGACATCACGCTTGGAATCGGCAGCCACCAGGGCATCCAGCATGCCGATCATCGGAGTTGCGCCAATACCTGCGGAAATGAGCACCACCGGGTCATCGGACTTGGTGTCCAACACCAGGTCGCCTGCAGGCAGAGAGATCTCGATGGCATCGCCCGGCTGCACCTTTTCCCACAGCTGTGTGGAAACTTCGCCAGCCGGCAGGTCCTCAGAGGCATCGACACGACGAACCGCGAAGGTCAGAACACCTTCCTTGCCGCCGACCAGAGAGTATTGACGTAGCTGGCCGGCGCCGTCCGGCATGGTCTGACGCACGGAGATGTACTGTCCTGGGAGGTAGGAAACGGGGGTTTCGTCGTCAAGCTTGACGGAGAATACTGCGACATCATCACCGCGGTCTTCACGAGAGACGACGTGAGCGGCGCGGAAAACATCACCTGCTTCGACACCGAGGTCGTCATAGAGACCCTTCTCGAAGTTGATGAGAACACGCTGCATCTCCAGGTAGACGGCATCCCATGCGTCGCGGACAGCCCCCTGAAAGACCTCTGGGGTGAGGATTTCCTCGATGGCATCGAAGAGGTGCTTGTGCACGATTGGGTACTGCTCCGGCTTGATACCAACGGAAATGTGCTTGTGGCCGATGCGGGAAAGCAGTTCCTCCGGGGCAGGAGCGTCTGGGTCGACCAGGGTAGCTGCGAAGGTAGCGACGGATGCCGCCAGCGCCTTCTGCTGAGCCCCCTGCTTCTGGTTGCCGCGGTTGAAGGTATCGGCAATGAGTTCGGGGTGAGCAGCGAACATCCGGTTGTAGAAGTTCGGCGTGATTTTCTCGATGTTGGCACCGACGACGGGCAGGGTTTGGGTGACGACTTCGGCCTGCTCTGGAGTCAGGCCGTTCTTGTTGACATTCAGGTTTGGCATGACTTCACACTATCACCATATTGCGCATTTTGTTTGCGCAATATTGTTTGTTGGCGCCAAAACTAGTCTTTGCAGTTGCGAATCAACCGCTTTTAGCTGCAGAAACGGCGCCGCCAAAAGTCTTGACAGACAAGCTTCGACAGCACCACTCTCAGCTCTTTTCAAATCGAGATTAGGCCTTCAGTTCTACGCCTAAACCACCTAAACCGGACGAATATTGAGCCTCGCCCCCTCAGACAAGCTACCTCCCTCGGAAGTATCACCATCCGCACCATCAACCGACTTGGCGGGAATGAGATCAGCAATCAACACCGGATCGAGTGCCGCGAAGAACGCCTCCTGTGCAGCCGCTAACTTGCCACGCAACAGGCACGTCGGCAGCAATGGACAGTCAGTGCCGACACAATCGACGACCTCGTTGTTTTCCAGAGTGCGCAGCAGCTTGCCGACGGATTTTTCCGTAGCCGAATCTCGCAGATAGATGCCACCATTGCGCCCCTTGACCGCTTCCAAGAAGCCGAGCTCCACAAGCCGCGAGACAACCTTGGAAACATGCGCGCGAGACGCATTGAGAGACTCCGCTACCTCGGCAGCGGTGTATTTGCGCCCCGGCTCCCCCGTCGCCATCAAAGTGATGACACGCAGGCTCAAATCAGAGAAAAGCGTTAGTTGCATTGCGTGTCATCCTTCATCGTTGTACTGCACAAACCACCCCCTTGCCAGCCACTTCGGGCAACAAGGGGGTGGTTCTAGGTTCTAGCTTTTAGCAAGGCTAGCTAGCAAGATCTTAGTCCTGCAGGCTCTTCTCGATACGAGCCTTCAGAGCCTCGAACTCATCCCAGACTTCCTGCGGAACGCGGTCGCCGAGGAACTTCAGCCACTCCTCGTTGTCCGGGAGGTCACCCTGCCACTTAGCAGCCGGTGCCTTCAGGGCTTCCTTGACATCGGCGAAGTCGATGTCCAGGC
This sequence comes from Corynebacterium sp. HMSC076C10, assembly GCF_001812455.1. NCBI lineage: Bacteria > Bacillati > Actinomycetota > Actinomycetes > Mycobacteriales > Corynebacteriaceae > Corynebacterium > Corynebacterium sp. HMSC076C10. Next base: position 74,125 of record NZ_KV809097.1, on the reverse strand, counting down.
CAGTCAGGTCCAGGTCCTCTGCCTTAGCGGTGTGACCAACAACGGTCTCCTTGGCGCCAACACGGCCCTCAATGCGGTCGATGATCCACTTGAGAACACGGGAGTTGTCGCCGAAGCCCGGCCACAGGAAGCGACCGTCTTCGCCGCGGCGGAACCAGTTGACCAGGAAGACCTCTGGCATCTTGTCGCCGCCCTTGACACCCATGTCAATCCAGTGCTGCAGGTAGTCACCGACGTTGTAGCCAATGAACGGCAGCATTGCCATCGGGTCGTGACGCAGGGAGCCAACCTTAGCCTCAGCGGAAGCAGCGGTCTGGCCGGAAGCCAGGGTTGCACCGATGAAGGTTGCGTGGTTCCAGGACAGAGCCTGGGTCACCAGCGGCACAGTGTCCGGGCGACGGCCACCGAACAGGATGGCGTCAATCGGGACACCCTGCGGGTCGTCATACTCCGGTGCAGCGACCGGGCACTGCGAAATCGGGGTGCAGTAACGGGAGTTCGGGTGCGAGGACAGCTCGTCGGAATCCGGAGTCCAGTCATTGCCCTTCCAGTCAATGAGGTGCTCCGGCTTGCCTTCCATGCCTTCCCACCAGACGTCGCCATCGTCGGTCAGTGCGACGTTGGTGAACAGGGTGTTACCGGCCTCCATAGTCTTCATGGCGTTCGGGTTGGAGGAGTAGTTGGTACCCGGTGCAACACCGAAGAAGCCGTTCTCAGGGTTGACAGCGTACAGGCGGCCGTCCTCACCGAACTTCAGCCATGCGATGTCGTCACCGACGACCTCGGCCTTCCAGCCCTCGATGGTCGGAGTCAGCATAGCCAGGTTGGTCTTACCACATGCAGACGGGAATGCAGCGGCGATGTGGTAGGCCTTGCCCTCTGGGTTGGTGAGCTTCAGGATGAGCATGTGCTCAGCCATCCAGCCCTCTTCCTTGGCCATGACCGAAGCGATACGCAGTGCGTAGCACTTCTTGGCCAGGATGGCGTTTCCGCCGTAGCCGGAACCGTAGGACCAAATCTCCTTGGTCTCCGGGAACTGGGTGATGTACTTCTCATCGTTGCACGGCCATGCAACGTCCTCCTGGCCTTCCTCCAGCGGAGCGCCAACGGAGTGCAGAGCGTGGACGAAGTCTCCGTCCGGACCAATCTTGTCCAGGGCATCCTGACCCATGCGGGTCATGATTCGCATGGAGAGAACCACGTACTCCGAGTCGGTCAGCTGAACACCCAGCTTCGGCTCCGGGTCGGTAATCGGACCCATGCAGAACGGAACGACGAACATGGTGCGACCCTTCATGGAACCGCGGTAGTGCTCGGTCATTTCCTTCTTCAGTTCGACCGGATCCGCCCAGTTGTTGGTCGGGCCAGCATCCTCTTCCTTTTCAGAAGCGATGAACGTGCGGGACTCCACACGAGCAACGTCCTTCGGGTTAGAGCGGGCAAGGAAAGAGTTCGGGCGCTTTTCCTCATTCAGCTTGATAAGAGTTCCCTTATCAACCAGGTCCTGGGTAAGGCGGTTCCACTCTTCTTCCGAGCCATCAGCAAAGACAACCTTGTCTGGCTGGGTCAGTTCTACGACCTCAGCAATCCAGCGCAGCAGTTCGGCGTTCTCGGTCGGGGCCTGGCCCTCGAGACCAGGAATAGAAGGTGCGGACATCAGTTCTCCTGACTCATTGATTCGCGTCTTAATTTAAGGCTACCGGGGGATACCGAAAGTTGCCGGGCCCCACATCGACAATCGGCTCGTTCCCTCATTTGCAGGCCGTTACATCACAGCTTTACAACAATTAATTTTCCCCGCCCCATTCTTGCGACCTGTTCATTTATGGCCATAACCAGCGAATAAGGCCAGCCTCACCACATAAATTTACAACCATTAACCCTTTGGCTGCAGTTACCCCCATTTGTAAGCAACCGAGACACGGGTACCCCCGCGCGCAGCGGTTCCAAAGTCGTTAGTCCCAGCTGCCCCGCGCGGACTGTTCCCATGAGTACGCATCCCACTTCCCCGCTGCTGATACCGTTTCCGCTGCCGCTCCGCCCATCGCGTCAGCAGCCCTCACATCATCGCTGCTCCAAGACTCCCAAGTGCCGTCAAAACGGACCGTCGTAACGTGATCCACCGTGCCGTCACCGTCTAAATCCGAATAGATCGACAACCCAGAGTCGTCGGCAAGCGTAATTGACCCCTCGTCGTCGCCGAGGTCGTAGAGCTGCCCATCGACCTCCACAACCAGCCCGGCGCCACCAACGTCCGCAGACTGCCCATCAATCGGCGTCGCCGCCTCCAAACCACACGGCGTAGCAGGCGAATGCGCCTCCACCCCGCCATCGGACGCGGGTTGATCGGAAAAGTACTGCAGTAAAGAAAACTCATCCATCGTGATATCCCCCTATTTCTCTTAGCTGTCACGGCTATCGCGCAGGCGTTCCGGTGTACTCCGCCAGCTGCTCTATTCGCCATCCCGGACCCCGCGCACCAAGGGCCTCGCGCACCGCCATCTCCACGGACTGCGTCCATTTTCGCCGCAGATGGGCGAGGTAATTTGCCCGCCACTGCGCGGTGCGTTGGCGTGCGTTACGACGAATCGTTGCGCCCACCGCCACCACCGCAACGCCGAGGCCTATTGCAAGTGCGACCAGCTGCGCCACAAGCGTCGGCACCCCAACCCACATCAGCACCCCGTGGACGATCCGCACTGCGCCGACCGCCACGCCAAGCGAGGCCACCGCCACCAGCGCGTCCATGGCATAACTAGGGCGAGCCGGACTTTCTGGAGCGGGCACCGGGATTTCCAAACGAAGGCCCAATTCGTCGCCACACCGCTGCTGCAGCCGCGTCGCTGCAATTTCGGCACGGCCCTGAAGTTCCGCTTGGTCACCCGCGGGGCCGTCAGCCACTTCCTGGAGCGCATCCCGCACTGCACTCTCAGCTACCAACTGCATCTTCCGCTGCAATCGCGCCGCCGCCCCTGCTCCGCGCGATCGCTCCTGCGCCAGCTGAGCTCGCACATTTCGAGCCCGGCGCGCGCTCAGTGTTTCCCCCGAGTTTCTGGGCGGGCCTTCTGCCAGCAGAACCAGGGTTCTGGCCATCCTCTCGTCCAGCGCACCCATCGGGATTATGCTGTCGATTTCCTGACGCCAGGCCTCGGCATACTCACCATTGCCAATCAGGCCAACTGCAACGCGGCCGGTGGCCTGGCTAATTGCTGCAACCGTGCTGACGCACTCCCGCGTGGGCTGCACCTCGCTGTCTGCAACATAGAGCACGACGGCGCTGCGTTTATCCACAAACTCCAGCCGACGTGGCGGCGTCGCAGTGTCAACGATCTGCGAGAAGTCCGCGCGGTCCGCCGCGCCCCCGGCTTTGGTGACAAGAAGCGGTGGCTGCTCCGACCCCTCCGCCGAGACCGGACGTGGCTCAACTACGTCCGGTGTTGCCATAGCAACTCCTCCAGGCTGTCTCTAGCCGCGGGAAAGGCTGCCGCGATCTCAGTCAACTGCACTGCGAGTAGCCCGTCATCATCGCGTGATTCGTCTTCCGCACCGTAGCGTTCAGCAATCTTCCGCAACGCGGAGCTGAACAAAAAAGTGTGTTCAGCTGTCTCGTTTGTGGAGATGTCGCAATACTCGTCGGCAAGCGAATGGCGAATCGGTTGTTGCTCGATGACCAGCGCGACAGGGGCGCACAGCTTGTCGGCCAGCTCCGCGTGACATTGCGAAAATGCCTCGCGCACAGCGGTTTCGCGCACGCCCCTGCGCAATCGCGCGCAGATTATCGGTGGCCGTTTCTCGCGCTCAAGCGCCTTGGCGACGCACACCTCCGCGCCGCTCGTGTTAGCGGTGTCCGAGTGCGCGGCCTGCCGTGATGACAGCCAGTCCACCACAGCACCGCGCAACGACGACGATGTAGATCCCGTTGACGGCTGTCTTGTTTCCGTGACATCAGTTGCGGAAATAAGGTCCATTAGGCCTAGTCCCCTCCCATAAATCCCCTGCGTGGTTTAGTTAAAACCTGCGTAACCCCCATACGGCCCGTGAGCCAGATTCCGCGCCCTGAAACGCTGCGCTAGGCAGACCCCAAGCACCGCTTCAACCAACGAATAAGCGCGGCTTCGCGTTCAGCCTACAGCGGACCGCGGATTCGGCAAGTCGACAAAACAACTTTCCCCGCCGTGCCGCCTATTCAGGACGACGCGGCATCGTCAACCGGCGTGAAACCGCCAGGACAACAACAAAAATCCTAGGGGCAATGATTGGATAGTTGGCCGATGTCGTGGACAATAGGGAACGTGACTACTTCTGATTTTTCTGAAAATATCGAACAGCCTGCGGTTTCGCAGCAATCTGAACCATTGCCAACTCGCGCGGACGAGCAGGCGGAGCAACCGCATGAGCGCCAGCCGAAGAAGGGCGAATTGCCTTCAGGTCGTCCGGAAAAGACCCAATTCGACGATGGTCTTGACTACCCGCGCATCGGCAATCTGTCCTTCCGCCGTGGCACTTTGACTCCCAACCAGGAAAAGATCTGGGAAGACAACTGGGACACGTACGGCAAGGTCCTCTCCGACGAAGTCATTGACGTGGAGGAATGGTTCGGTCGCAAGGGACCGACCATCGTCGAGATTGGCTGCGGCACCGGCACGTCCACCGTGGCTATGGCCCCGCAAGAACCGGACCACAACATCATCGCCGTTGAGCTTTACCGCCCTGGCCTGGCGAAACTGCTCTCCGCCACCGTGCGCAATGAGGTGTCGAACATCCGCATGGTCCGCGGCGACGGCGTCGAGGTTTTGCAGCGCATGATCGAGCCGGAGTCGCTGGCCGGCGTGCGCCTGTTCTTCCCGGATCCGTGGCCGAAGGCACGCCACCACAAGCGCCGCATTGTGCAGTCCGGCACGTTGCGCCTAATTTCTTCGCGTCTGAAGCCCGGCGGCATTTTCCACGCCGCCACCGACCATGCGGACTACGCAGAGTGGATCGAGGAGCTCCGCGAGGTCGAGCCGACGCTCGAGCCTATCGCCTGGCCCTGGCCGGAATCCCCCATGCTTCTCGACCGACCGACGACCAAGTTCGAAGCCCGCGGCCTGAACCTCGACCACGACATCCACGAGTTCATCTGGCGCAAGAAAGAGGCATAGGAACATGAGCACTACCCAAAACACCTCTGCCAGCTACAACACCACTGAGACGCACCCGACCGCACTACTCGTGTGGGACGCCCCGAACTTGGACATGGGGCTCGGCGCCATTTTGGGATCCCGCCCGACCGCCGCACACCGCCCGCGCTTCGACGCCGTGGGCAAATGGCTTATCGACGAAGCCGAGCGCGTATCCCACAAAATCGGTTCCGATGTCCTCCCCGAAGCCACGGTATTCACCAACGTCAACCCGGGCTCAGCGGAGATTGTCCGCCCCTGGGTCGAGGCTCTGCGCAATGTCGGTTTCGCGGTCTTCGCAAAGCCGAAGATCGAAGAGGACACCGACGTTGACCCGGACATGATTGCGCACATCCAACGGCGTTACGACGAGGGCGTGTTGCGCAGTGTCGTCGTTGCGTCCGCCGATGGCCAGAATTTCCAGGAGCTGCTGGAAAAGCTCGCATCCGAGGGGATTCGGGTAACCGTCATCGGTTTTCACGAGCACGCTTCCTGGGCGCTGGCCTCCGATGCGATTCGCTTCGTTGACCTGGAGGAAATCAAGGGCGTCTTCCGCGAGCCGCTACCGCGTATCGATCTCGACCGCCTGCCTGATGGCGGTGCGTGGCTGCAGCCGTTCCGTCCGCTCACGTCGTTGCTCAAGGAGCGCGACGGCAAGAACGACGACTAGGGAGACCACCGCGGCGACGTCTAGGGAGACGAACAGGAAGACGAACAGGCTTCTTATTTATGTCACGACTTAAAAAAGTCCTCAAAACCGGCAATTCGAGCTGGCTACGATCGATAATCCTCGTGGCCCTCGTGATTGCCGGTATCGTCCTGACGGTAAGAAACTGGGACAGCATCGTCCAGGGGCTCCAAATCCTTGCGGATGTCGACGCTAAGTGGCTGTTCATCGCCATTTTTTCCGTGGCTTTTTCGCTCTACGCGATGGCGGAAGTGATGCGTCTGCTGTTGCGAGCTGGAGGCGTAAAAGCAGCCACTCGCCGGAGCACCAATGCGCTAACCCTCGCATCCAACGCGTGGGCGGTCACCGTTCCCGGTGGTGCCGCATTCTCCACGGCGCTGCAGATTAAGCGCATGATGCAGTGGGGCGCATCCGCGGTCCTTGTCAGCTGGTTCGTGCTTTTTTCGGGCGCGTTGTCGTTTTTAGGTCTGGCATTTCTGGGGCTTGGCAGCCTCTTCTTCGTCGGACAGGGTGGCACGACCGCGGTGCTCATCGCTATGGCAATTGCGGTGTTACTGGCCACCATTTTGCTGTGGCGGATTTCCCAGAACCCGGCTTTTCTCAACAAGACAGGCGCGTGGTGTCTGCGTGTCTTTAACAAGATTCGAAAGAAGCCCGCGGACACCGATGTCGACCGACTTGAAGAGTCCGTCAAACAGCTGACCAGCGTGAAGTTGCCCGTGCAAACTTTGGCTCTTTCCTTCACCTGGTCCTTTATCAACTGGGTCGCGGAAATTGTCTGTCTCTACGCCGCCATCCGTGCCGTTGGTGTCGATGACATCTCCGCTACGAAGGTGCTGCTGGCCTTCGTAACCGGCAAGCTCGCAGGTTTCATCCAGGCCACACCGGGCGGCATCGGCACTGTCGAGGCCGCTTTGACCGCGGCTCTCATCGCAGGCGGCACCACCGGCGCCGAGGCCTTTGCAGCGGTGCTGGTCTATCGCATCGTTTCCTTCGTCCTGGTGGCAATTGTGGGCTGGATTATCTACGCCCTCGGCTTCGACCACAAGGATCAGCCCGAGCGCCATCCAGCCGCTGACCGCTAATGGCTTCCTCGCCGCTGGTCTCTGGTCACCCACCAATCTGAGGGGTCGCTAGACTAAGAAGCATGAACACACGCGTATCGACGTTCTTGATTGACATCCTCGCCATCTTTATTTTCGCCGTGTTAGCGCGCCTGGCTCACAACACTCCCGAGGATCCTTTTACCTTCACCAATATCCTCGATACCTGGTGGCCGTTCGCATTCGGTGTCCTCCTGGGCACCGCGCTGATTAAGAACGAGCCGAACCCGCGTGCAGTGAGTTCAGGCGCAATTGTGTGGCTCGGCACTGTCGTCGTCGGCCTAGCTGTGTGGGCCACCCGCAATTCGGCAGTCCCGCACTGGTCCTTCATTCTGGTTGCCTCAGTCATGAGCGCCTTGCTGCTGCTGGGTTGGCGAGCAGCGTCGAATGCGGTTGCTCGTAAGTCTCTGGACTAAGCCTTCGGCCCCATCCCTAGCCCTTCGGTTTAGTTCACTGACTAAATCTGGTTTTTAATTTTTGCACTCCGCCTCGATAATTGAAGAATGGACAAATCTTCTGACGAGGCTCTCGGCAATCAACCAACTGCTGAGACCCAACGAACTCATAACCCCGCAGGGTCCAGCGAAGACCGCACCTTCATGGGCCAACCGTGGGGTCTCGCCAACCTCTTCGGCATCGAAATGTGGGAGCGCTTCAGCTTCTACGGCATGCAGGCCATCCTGGCTTTCTACATGTACTACGAGACCACTCAGGGCGGTCTCGGCCTGGACAAGGGTGCTGCTACCTCCATCGTCGGTGCTTACGGCGGTCTTGTCTACATGGCCGCACTCGTTGCCTCTCTGGTTGCCGACCGTATCCTTGGCTCGGAGCGGACACTGTTCTACTCCGCCATCCTGGTCATGTTTGGCCACATCTCCTTGGCCTTCATCCCCGGCGTGATTGGCCTGGCTATTGGCCTTGTCTCCATCGCGATCGGCTCCGGCGGCGTGAAGACCAACGCACAGGTCGTGCTGGGTCAGCTCTATGCCAAGGACGACCCGCGTCGTGACGCCGGCTTCTCCATCTTCTACATGGGCGTCAATATCGGTGCCCTGTTCGGCCCACTGCTCACCGGCTGGATCTGGGGCATGAAGGGCTTCCACTGGGGCTTCGGCCTGGCGGCTATCGGTATGGCTGCCGGTCTGATTCAGTACATCCTGATGCGCAAGTCCACCATCGCCGAGGCTGGCCATGAGATTCCGAACCCGCTGCCGAAGAAGCAGTACCCGGTATGGATTGGCATTGCAGTGGTCATCACTGTTGTCTCGGTTACGCTGGTTTCCACCGGAATTGTTCCGGTCACGACTCTTTCCACTGTGGTCACGGTGATTGCACTGATCGCCGCTGTGGTGCTGTGGTGGCAGATGTACTCCTCGCCACTTACGACGAAATCGGAGAAGACTCGCCTGGTCGGTTTCATCCCGATGTTCGTCTCAGGCGTGCTGTTCTTCGGTATCTTCCAGCAGCAGTTCACGGTGCTGGCCATCTACTCGGACATCCGCCTCGACCGCGAGATTTTCGGTTGGGAAATGTCCCCGGCCTGGATTAACTCGATCAACCCGATCTTCATCATCGCCTTCTCGATGGTCTTTGCAGCCGCCTGGTCCAAGCTTGGTGACCGCCAGTGGTCCACCCCAGTGAAGTTCGGTGTCGCCAACATCATCATCGGTATCTCGCTGTTCTTCTTCATCCCATTCTCCGGTGGCGGTGAGAACTCCACTCCGCTGTATGCGATTATCTGGATTCTCTTCCTGTTCACCATGGGTGAGCTCATGCTGAGCCCGGTCGGCAACGCCCTTGCTACCAAGGTCGCTCCGGCAGCATTCCCGTCGCGCATGATGGCCGTCTGGCTGATGGCAGTCGCTATGGGTACTTCACTGGCAGGCACCCTGGCCGGCTTCTACAACTATGAGGATGCCGCTGCTGAGAACACCTTCTTCATCACCCTGGGTATCGCCTCGGTTGTCTTGGGCCTGATTCTGCTCGCACTGCGCAAGTGGATTGTCAAGGAGTTCGTCGACGTCCGATAAGGCTGGCCCCCGCTCTGGCACAGCCCACGCCCCTCCCCTCCTCCCCACTTCACGACACCTATGTCACCTCATGCCGCCTCCACAGATGGCACGAGGTGACATAGGTGTCGTGAAGTGTTTTGGGTGGCCCTGAACATGCTTCGCCACAAACTTGCCACCAGCACAACCGCCATCCACAGATTTTCCCCGCCTCCCCACCGGCTAAAATTGAGGCCATGTTTGCCATCATTACCGTCACCGGCGAGGATCACACCGGCATCATCGCCGCCGTCACCACTGCTCTGGCGGAGCAGGACGTCAACATCGTCGATGTTTCCCAGACCCTCATGGATAAATGGTTCACCATGATCCTGCGGGTGGAGTTCAACGAGAAGGCCACCCCTATCAGCACGCTGCAGGGTTACATGGATTCCGTCGGCAAGCGGGAGGGGCTTGTCATTCGAATCCAGTCTGAGGCGCTGTTCAACGCCGTCAACGAGATTTAAAGGGCGCGACCAGGATGGATTTCAACTTCGCGCAATCTAAGTTCCTCGACACTATTGACATGATCGAGAAGTACCGTCTGGATATCCGGACGGTCACCATGGGCATTTCCCTGCTCGAGTGCTCTCGCTCTGAAATGGAAGCCACCGCACAGGCGGTGTATGACCGCGTAACCAGGCAGGCCGCTCGCCTCGTGGAGGTCTGCGAGGGTATCGAGGCGGAGCTGGGCATTCCGATCGTCAATAAGCGCATCTCCGTCACACCAGTTTCCCTCATCACGGCCGGTTGCGAAGGCGATCCCACAGTGGTTGCCAAGGCGCTCGACCGCGCCGCCCGCGATTCTGGGGTGAACTTCCTCGGCGGCTACTCGGCGCTCGTCGAAAAGGGCGCGACGACCAGCGAGAAGCGGCTCATCGACTCCATTCCCCACGCTCTTAGCGAGACCGAATTGGTGTGCAGTTCGGTCAACGTAGCGTCGTCACGCGCGGGCATCAACATGGATGCAGTGCGACGCATGGGCGAAGTGGTGAAGGAAGCCGCGGCGCAAACCGCTGATCGCAGCTCCATTGCCTGCGCAAAACTGGTGGTTTTCGCCAATGCGGTGGGTGACAACCCCTTCATGGCCGGCGCGTTCCACGGTGTTGGAGAGCCGGATTGTGTCGTGTCCGTCGGCGTTTCGGGTCCGGGTGTGGTCGATCGCGCGCTCGGCGATCTGCAGGGCGCCAGCTTTAACGAAGTCGCCGAGGAGATTAAGAAGGCGGCGTTCAAGATCACGCGCACGGGTCAGCTGGTCGGCACGATGGCGTCGGAGCGCCTGGGCGTGCCTTTTGGCATCGTGGATCTCTCGCTCGCGCCGACCGCCGAGATGGGCGACTCCGTCGCTCATATTCTCGAGCACATGGGGTTGGAGCAGGTCGGCACGCACGGCACCACTGCCGCGCTGGCACTGCTTAACGACGCCGTGAAGAAAGGCGGCCTGATGGCGTGTTCACGCGTCGGTGGACTGTCCGGGTCGTTCATTCCGGTCTCTGAGGACAAGGGCATGATTGATGCTGTGCGCGCGGGGTCGATCAGCATGGACAAGCTGGAGGCGATGACCTCTATTTGCTCGGTGGGCTTCGACATGATTGCGATCCCGGGAGACACGCCTGCGACCACGATTTCCGGCATGATTGCCGACGAGGCCGCCATCGGCGTGATGAACCACAAAACCACCGCAGCCCGCCTCATTCCGGTGCCGGGCACCAAGCCGGGCGATGAGGTGAACTTCGGTGGTCTGCTCGGCTACGCGCCGGTCATCGATGTCAATGCCAAGGGCAATGCCGAGTTCATTGCCCGCGGCGGCTACATCCCCGCACCTGTGCACGGGTTCAGGAACTAGCGGCTTCGGACGAGGCTCCTACGATTGCAGGCGGCGCCCATTTGCGTCATAGGCGTAGGAGCCGCTACCGACGAGAATCAAAATGAACTCGATAAATGCCCAAATGCTGACGCCGATAATGAGGAAGAAGCCAACCAGGAAGATGGCGGTAATCCAGCCGAATACCGTCAGTGCTAGCTGAATAGCACCACGCGAGTTGTGCCCCAGGTAGAAATTGTGAACACCCAGGGTGCCCAGGAAGAAAGCAAGCAGAGCCGCTGCAATCTTGGACTTATCCGAGACAGGGGAACCTGCCACCCCGTAGCCCTGGTGCGGGTTCGGGCCGCCGAAGCCAGCGGAATACGCCGGCGCCTGCTGGTTTGGGTAACCACTCTGATACGGATTCGAGTACCCGTTGTGGAAATTGTGCTGGCTCGGGTCCTGATAGCCCTGCCCCACGTTCGGCTGCTGCGGTGGGTATGGATCCGAGTACGGCATACCGGAGCTGTAAGCACCCGAGCTGTTAGCGAACTTCCCCTTGGACCTCGGCATACCGTCTTCGTCGAAATCTCCATATGGGTTTGTCGGATTCGTCATTGCACCCTACCTTTTCGCCTAGATTTCCCCGGTCATGAACAGCAGTTCCTTGGGGCGATAATAACCGGTTCCGTCAGACTGCTTCCTGCAACTTTGTCAATTTCTTTCGAAATTTTAGTGAAACTGTTGTTTTGGAATATTAAACACCAGTTCTTGAGCAAGATTCTAACAGCAAGTCCCCGTCGAGGGTGTCTCGCACATTGTGAGCTGCCTCTACTACCGCGCCAGCGATTGCTCAATCAGTTCGCGAGTCCAACCCTCAGTCCAGGCCAGCGGAGTCGTCCCCGGAATTGCCACATCATTCGTGGCGTAGGTCGCGTGCGCACCCGCGCCGGTAATCATCTCCTGCGCTCGTGCAATCGCATCGGCCACTCCCGGAGGCACATCACAGAAGGAGTCCGATGGCACGCAGACATTCTGGACCTTGTCATTAAGAGGCCCAAAGCCGTCTCGTGGACCGCGCATCGTTGCGCCCGGAACCACAGCCTGCACAATGCCGCCAAGCGGCTGCAATGACAGCTCGACGCCCACACCAGCCAGCGGAACGCCCTGGTTCACGCCCTGATTGGGGTCACGCCGCGGGTCGCCCAACAGAGCCACGCCCGCGATGCGCTCGGCCGGAACTACACCGCGGCCATTGCCGATGTCAGAGGCCAAATCACCTGCAATAGCGGCACCCTGGGAGAAGCCCATCAGGACGAAGTCCGTCAGCGGACACTGCCCGTGCAAGTCAGCCATTTCCTTAGCGGTGACATCGCGCCCGACTGCCTGCGAATCATCGTAAGTGAGTTGGTCGGGCAGCTGATGCGTCTTAATCTGTGCCGGGTACGGCGTAGTCCAGACCTTGACATCGCCCTCCGAGTAGGACCCTGAGATCGAGTTCGTCAGGCCAAGCAGCAGCGAATGCGGGTTCGCGGTCGGGGCCATCGGATCATCGTCAGCACGCGATTCCGCAGTTCCGGGCACCGCGATAACTTCTACCGCCGGGCACCACTCGGGTTGTTCGGCCAGAACCCCGCCATCGTCACCGGGGGTCGGTGGGGTTTGACCGCCTTGGTCGTCGTTAAGCCATTGCACTACGCCGAAGCCAATAGCGGCCACCAGCACAATGACCGCCAGAATTGTCAGCACTTTACGCATGAGTGCTAGCAATACGCCTTTTTAGCGGAGCTTGCAATAGTCTTCGCCACTTCCTCGGCGCTTTCCTGTGAGCGCCCCTGTGCGACCAGCTGCCCGGCAATCGCCAGCGCGATGACTTCACGCTCCTCCTCCGGTGCGTCCGCGCATGCCGCGCGACCTGTGCCGATGAGCTGATCCTCCACCCCATCAACATCGATTCCCGCTTTTTCCAGCGCTCCGAGGTATGAATCGTCCGCCTCGCTGAGCTTCATCTGCCCATCGGGCGCTTCGTCCACGCGCTTAGCTTGGGGATCTGTGATCTCCGGCGCAGACTTTTCGCTCGACTTCGGCGCAGAAGTCTTCGTGCTTGACGACGTCGTGGAGGTCTTCGTAGTCGTTGACGAGGTGACCTCCGAAGACTCCACTGTGGAACTGCCACAGGCGGCCACTCCGAAGGTCAGCAGCGCAACAGCTGTGGTTGTAGCCAGTGTCCGGAAGGACTTGTTCATGGACATTTGTCTATCCCTTATTCAGTGCCCTGCTTTGGTTGGCTTACTTGTCATCACCGTTGTCGGCGGCTGGGGCCGGCGCTTCTGGCTTATTGCGCTCTTCGACAATCTTGCCGTTGAGCTGACGAATCCAGCCACCCTCGAACTGCTGCTCAAGACCGCCGGCCTTGACTGGCTGCAGTGGGCCGACCGGGTAGCCGAACGGGCCATTTTCGTAGCCAGTGCTGCCCCAGTGGTCAGTGATGTCGTTGGAGCGCACCGGCTGTGCACCAGTTTCCGGAGTCCAGTAAATGGCACCGTGTTCGAAGCGCTGGAAAGCGCCGCGGGCGAGCTTGACCTCGTCGCCGTCAACAGGCAGACCCAGATCGGACTCAGCGCCACCGAGCTCCTTGTAGACACGGCCGATTTCACCACGCACGATGCGAGGTTCTTCGCCGCCGATCTTGACGATGGTGCCACCCTGGAAGTCCTGGGCGACACCGCCCGGAATATCGCGGTGGTTGGCGACTGGGTAGCCCAGCGGACCGGTCTCGAAGCCGGCCTTGCCCCAGACGTTCATAATGTCGCCGGTGACTTCGTGGGCTCCGCCTTCCGGAGTCCAGTAAATCGAACCCTTTTCGAAGTGAACGAAGCGTCCCGAGCCATCCGGCGTAGCCAGTTCGTTGGTCACTGGGTAGCCGAGCGGCGAGGACGGACCACCGAGCTCGTTGTAACGCGAACCGATGCGCCCCCAGACCACATGTGCCCCGGAATCCGGGTGCCAGTAGGCGGTACCGCCGGTAAAGTCCTGAGCCACGCCATTCTTGGCGACACCATACTCATCCGACAGGCAGGTGCCAATTCCCGGCAGAGATGCAACGGCCTTCTCAATCTCGCCACCTACGCGGCAGACAGCGCCACGATCGGACTCCGGCAACTGCAGTGCATCGGCCAGCGTTGGCCAGGCCTGACTGACCTCGAATTGCCAGTACGGCCAGGTGTGAGTACCCGAGCTCCGGAAGTTCACAACCGGCTCGACGCCCTTTTCGCGAGCATTTCGGATGAAGGTCTCACTGGTCATGCGGGAAAGCACTTCCAATGCGTAACCGGTCGGATTGTCCGGCTTCGTCGGATCGATCTGCGACGGCACGTCCCACTCACCGGTGTTGCCGTTACCCGCCGAGATGTACAGCGACATGCCCTTGAGCTTGTCGATGTTCAGCTTCGGATCATTGTCCTTCCAACGCTGCGAACCGAGCGGGCCCCACATCTTCGTCGCGTCATAGCCACCGGTGTTCTTCATCGCCAGAGAGATTGCCTGCGGCATGCCCGGCGAAGTCATATCCAGGTAACCAGAGAGGCTACCGGCAAACTTCCACAGCTCCGGAGAGTGTGCTGCAACGTTGTAAGCACCGGTAGCTCCCATGGAGATACCGATAATGCCGCGTTCATCGTTGCCGCGGAAGCCGTTGGTGATAACCGGCACGAGCTCCTTAGTAATGAAGCTCTCCCACTTGTAGTTCTGACCGTTATCCGGCTGATCCCAGTCAGAGTAGAAGGACGATGTACCGCCGGCGGGCATAACCACCAGGACATTCTTGTCCTCGTAGAAGCGCTCGATATTGGTAGCGCGAATCCAACCGGAGTAGTCATCAAACGATGCCATACCGTCAAGGTGATAGACGCTCGGGAATGTGCGCTCCTTGTCGCGGTACCAATCGCGCGGCAGCAAAATCTCAACCTGAATTGGCTTCTCCGGCATGGCAGCCGAGCGAATGTGCGCAATGACGTGGTGATCTGTGTACCACTCGACCTTGTCTACGCTGACTCCGCTGGGCAGGTTCGCCACTGCGGGAGTATCGACTTTAAATGGCGTACGCTCCGGCCCTGGCATCGGCTTCGGCATACCCAGGCCAGGTAGCTGCGCACCAGCAGCTTGCGCTGCTTCAGCGGCCTTAGCAAGGTCTCCCAGGTCTTCAGATTGAGCCAACTGCCCCTGAACGGCCTGAAGCTCCTCGTAGCTAGGCAGACCTGGCTGAGCTGGCTCGGGAGCCGCCACTGCAGCAGGGGCACCGAGAGCGAGAGTCAACGGTAGTGCCAAAAGTGCGGTCAACGCCCGCGATGACTTCCGGCTGTTGCCGAGGCCACCACGGAGGAATATAGCGGTTACGCGCATAAGAGGGCTTCCCTTTACAAAGTCGCTGGTTGAAATTATTTGAGACGTTGAGTGTTGCACCGGCGCCGGTTAGGCACCTGCAGATAGCATCACGCGGCGCTAGAGCTATGCGTTTACCGTTCGGCTTCGCAGAATTACGTGGTGACCAGCAACGTATCCGAAGGTTCCCCTCCTCCGGCGTGCCGCTGCACGAAGAATCTCACACACGTTCTGCGAAACAAACGGTATAGCTACCTGAATAGCTTCACCCTTTACTTTAAGGTTCGACTCTCATGTTTACCCTCTTACGGGTAAAAACCGTGGAGACACACGCAAAAGGAACTGAATTCAAGCTTTGACAGCGCAACTCTTTGCGCCCCTCTGTAGGCCGTTACCCACACCTTCCGCTCAGCATCCAAACCCGGACTCGACACAGAAAAAAGACCAATCCCAACAAAAGGATTGGTCTTTCTTCAAAATTGAGACTTCTTAAGAAGCTAGCCCCTTTAAGAAGTCATCCAGCACCAGCGCTAGGTCAGCGCGCCAGAGCGCCCTGAAATAACTATCGACCTAAAGGCCCAGCGCCCGAAGAATGTGCGGGCGAGCAAGCGCGGCATCACGGCCCCACAGCTCCCACGAGTGGATACCGTTCGGGCTGTAGACAAACTGCGCATTGAGGCCGGCAGCGCGAGCATCCTGCTCAAAGCGCTGCGTCGAAGCGCGGGATACGGACTCCATCACGGCACGCCAGACGGTGTCAGGGAGCTGCGGCACCGGACGGTTCAAAACCTCCGGATCACTCCACAGGCTCTGAACACCCTGGGCGGAGGAAACATACATCGGCAGCCCCTTGAGCTGGTCGAGCAGCATCGAAGGGTCATGGGCCTGGCGTTCCGCCGAAGCCGGAACCGGAAGACCCCACATGCCAGTCGGATTCACTACACCAGTGCTAGCCACCATTGCAGTGGTACCCGTAGCAACTACCTCGTTCGACATCTGGTAGTAACCGGACAGCGAAGTAACATGCTTGAACTGGTCACGGTGGCGGGCTGCCAAAGAAACCGCCGCAGCCGCACCCATGGACAAACCAGCGATTGCGTTGCGGTTCGGGTTGACACCAAACTCACGCTGCAGATAGACCGGCAGCTCCTGAGTCAGGAAGGTCTCCCACTTCTGGATCTTCGGACCCTCAGCAGTCACAGCCGGGGTATTCCAGTCGGTGTAGAAGGAGCCATCGCCAGCAGCCGGCGCAACCAGAGTGATGTTGTCATTGGCGAAGGTCTGAGCAATGTGACCCGACCAAATCCAACCGGACGCGCCCTTATTAAAGCCCCACAGACCGTCGAGCATGTACAGGGACGCATCGCCGCCACCAGTAGCCGCCTTAATCTGAACCGGAATATTGCGGTTCATAGCCGGCGAGAAGACCTGGCAGTACTGAACCCACCAGTTGTATGGATCCCACTCACAGCCTGGACGCAGTCGATCACGGTTTGGATCAGCACTCGCATCCTTCGCGGATGCGAGCATGATGCCACCAAACACCATTGCAACAGCCACAAGGGCAGCTACGACCTTCACCGTGAAGTTACGACTCACTGCAGTAAAGCTCATCGTTCTCCTCTTTACTTTCGGACTTACCTCCGCGCCAGACTTTTCGGAGGCAGTCGCTTACGCGAGCTTTCGCTTTTCTGCTTCCAGTTGTGACGCGACAACTGGAGACCCCACAAAAGAATCTCGAGTATGTAACGATACTCAATCGTTTCCCTACATCCAAGTTTAAATCGTAATCATTCCGTAATATTTCTCACATTTCCCCTCAAAACTATCCACCACAAGGAGAAACAATGTTTACCAGCATGGAATTACAAAATTGTAATTCCGCCCCGACTAATCCGTAGGACTGACTGAGAAACCTAAAACACGCCTACAAGAACCCCAAACACAACGTAAGTATTAGCTAGGCACAAAAAAGCCCATGCACCCCTCGGTGCATGGGCTTTCAGCTACCAACCGAACCCGACTAGAACCCGACGAGAACCCGACGGAAATCGCAGTTCGCTTAAAGGGATAAGAACTGGGAACTACCCCAGAGTCGGGACAGCGTAGACAGCGATGGCAATGGACAGCAGCCACAGGACGGCCAGTGCCTGCAGCGGTCGGTCCTTGAGCGCAATCTCATCCGGGCTTCCCGCATCACCACGGTCAACGTCGGCGGCGAAGCGCAGGATGGCCACAGTGAATGGAACCATCGAGATCTCGTACCAAATAGCCGAAGTCGATGAAGTGCCCGGCGCGCGGCCCATCTCAAAGCCCCACAGCGCGTAGCTCAGCACCACGGCGGTCGCAGCGAGGGTCCACACAAAGCGCAGGTAAGTCGCGGTGTAACCCTGCAACGACTTTCGAATCTTCTTACCCGTGCGCTCTGCCAACAGCAGCTCAGCGTAACGCTTACCGGCTGCCATGAACAGCGAACCAAAGGCGGCAACCAGCAAGAACCACTGGGACAGGTTGATGTTGGCAGCAACACCGCCGGCCATTGCACGCAGCATGAAACCCGAGGACACCAGCGCAATATCAATCACCGGCTGGTGCTTCAGGCCAAAGCAGTAACCGAGCTGCAGTGCAATGTATACAGCCACAACAATTGCTAGCCCCGGCCCCTCAGAGGCAAACCAGGACACCGCAATCGAACCAATAATCAGTGCGACCGCCATAATGTACGCCATGCTCACCGGCAGTACGCCAGCGGCAATTGGGCGGAAGCGCTTGGTTGGGTGCGCCCGGTCAGCTTCAACATCGCGGGCATCATTAATCAGGTAAATCGACGATGCGGCCAAACAGAAGGCCACAAACGCCACCAGGATGTCGACGGTCAGCGTACCGATCGAACGTCCCGAGTCCATGATCTCGTTGCCGGCTGCCAGTGGAGCCGCAATGACCAGGACATTCTTCACCCACTGCTTCGGGCGAAGCGCCTTGATCATGCCGTCCAACAGATTCTTCGGCGGATGCCCCTGCGGGTGCGCAGGCTCATCGATACCGGAAGTGTGCGGCTCGGACCCAATCCTTGATTGAGAAGCTTGCCGCTGGTTGGCCGACACATTGGCCAAGTTGTCGTTCTCCGCCTGTGTCACTGTGCATTCCTTTCCGCAATGGAGGGCTGTCCACCCTGGTTATGCTGCGCCTTTTTCGGCTCGATGACCTTATCACCTATCTTGTCCACCGCAAGAGCAGTGGCTGTACCCAGCGCTGCTCCGAGAGCGACATCGGTTGGGTAATGAACTCCCAGCACCAGGCGGGAGAGCATAATCGCCGGCACGCCCACGGCCGGTGCTGCCGGGTAACCCAACTTTGCAATCCCCACCAGCGCCGCCGTCGTCGACGTCGCGTGCGAGGACGGGAAACTCAGCTTGCTTGGCGTACCAACGCCGATTGCTATACGACGGTCATGGGGACGCGGGCGACGGACAATGCGCTTAAGCACCACCGATGCCGCATGCGAGGTAAAGGCGGCCACACCGACCTTTGCCCAGCTAATGCGTCGCTCCTTATCCACCGCCGCCCCGAGGGCAGCGAGCCCCATCCACCCAAGGGCGTGCTCACCGAAATAGCTCATGGCACGCGCGGTGGGCAGCACACCCGGGACGTCGTTAAGCGTGTGCTGAATATTAACGAGAACGTCGGACTCGCCGAACGGATCGCCTTTAATTTTCGAAGACATTCGCCCAGGCCTTCCTACTGGTCAGATCGTCATAGGCTGCGCGGTAGCGTGCCTGCATTTGCTCGAACCGCTCCTCAACCTGCTTTTGCAGCTCCCAGGATTCTTCCAGCAGAGCCTTGGCCTTGTCGCGGTCACGCTGGCGATACACCACGCCACGGCCATCAGCGGTGGTGACCGTTGCGCCATCCAGACGCGACAGGGAGAACCAACGAGCCTCCAGCGGCGCCAGGTTTGCCTGCGGCACCGCATGGTGCTCGGAGTTTTCCGGGCGCACGCTGTGCAGCAGACCCTTGGCCAGCCAACCGACCTTCTTCAGCTTGCCCAGACGACCACCGACATCCTTTGTCGGAACCCCCGGAATACCGGAGGGCTTTGGCAGATCGCCTGCGCTCGGCAGCACAACCGCGTCGGGGAAGCTCTTGCGCAGGGCATTGATGCGCGGCAGCGAGGACTCGAGAATATCGAACAGGTGCTCCGGGCCTGCCAGGAAGTCCTTCATGGCTTCGTTCTGGATGGCAACAGTGGAGTACTCCAGGCACAGAAGGTGCTTGAAAGTGGCCTTGCGCATGGAACGCACGATACCGGCAGCATCGCCCTCGTGCTGAAGAGCCGCGACAATCAAGCGGTTGCGCAGGTGGAAGTACGCCTGCCAATCAATCGCATCGTCTTTGTCCGACCAGGCCATATGCCAAATTGCGACGCCCGGCCACGTGGCCGTCGGAAAGCCTGCCTTACCTGCGCGCAAACCGTATTCGGCATCGTCCCACTTAATAAACAGCGGCAGTGGCTGACCGATTGTCTCAGCGGCGACGCGCGGAATCAGGCACATCCACCAGCCGTTGAACTCAACATCGATGCGACGGTGAAGATCCTTCGAATCGACAACCTCACCGGTTGCGTTAGTGCCGTGCTCCCCGCGATCGCGCAGTGGGTGCGCATAAAAGTCGTGGTCATAGTGGACGTGCGGAGCGGAAGTCCACATGAAGTCATGGCGGCCGATGACTTCACCCATCGAGTGCAAGTGGCTGCGCTCCTGCAGGTTCAGCATCTGACCGCCGACCAGCATCGGGGACTTCGCGAACCGGCCGACAGCGACCGCACGCAGAATGGAATCCGGTTCGATGGCGATGTCGTCATCCATGTAGAGGATGAACGGGCTATCGGTCGCACGCTTCGAATCCGAATCCGGACCGC
Source organism: Corynebacterium sp. HMSC076C10 (assembly GCF_001812455.1). Taxonomy (NCBI): domain Bacteria; kingdom Bacillati; phylum Actinomycetota; class Actinomycetes; order Mycobacteriales; family Corynebacteriaceae; genus Corynebacterium; species Corynebacterium sp. HMSC076C10. The sequence continues at coordinate 54,025 of NZ_KV809097.1, read as the reverse complement.
CCAGGGCCTCATACATAATGCGGGAGTACCCGCCGGAACCCCCGAGATTTCCCTGCGGGAAAATACGCAGGCGGTCACCAAAGTGCTCGGCGACAGCATCAAAGCCCGGCTCGTCTGCCGGGTGCTTGGTGCCCTGGTCAGGCATCAAAACAGCATCGATGATGGCATCGACCTCAGGATCCGAGGACAGCGCCTCAAGAGCAGCAACTGCGTCGGTCGGGCGATTGAACGTCGGGATACCGATAGTGACGCGCCCCTCCGGCGCCGGATGCTCCGTGCCGTCCGGGTACGTCTGGCTCGGCGCCTCGATATCGGAGTACCAACCTGCGGAGTGGATTACCACGTCCGTCTCACAGGTGAGGTCAAACCAAATCCAGCCGCCGTCTTCAAATTGCGTCAGCGGTACTGGGATTTCGCAGACGTGCACATCCTTGCCGTCCACCTTGGCTTCTGCACCTTCAGCCGCCGCACCCAGATCACCGACAACTTCGCCGGTCACGGCGATACGCGCACCGTCAATCTTCGAACGGTAAATGTCCACGCGCGCAGTACCGGACAGTTCCAGGCGCAGGACAACATTGTCCAGATTCGTCCACCGGCGCCAGTAGCTGGCCGGAAAAGCATTGAAGTAGGTTTCAAAACTAACTTCATCACCCGCCGGAATGGTGGCTGACGTGCGCGAATGCGCTTGCACACGACCGGCATTAGTCTCCGGCTCAACCAAGTAGAGCGAGCGGACATCACGGGGCTCACCCAACTTTGGCAGCAAAATCCGCTGCAGGCGTTCAACGGCAAGGCTTGACGACGTTGTCGGGGTATGTGTCCGCTTTTGTTCAGGCTGTGATGCCATGAGACGTATCAACCACTTTCCGAAAGGTCTACCGGGGATGTTGCCGCCGATAAGTTACCGACGTTTCTATCTCATAGCATCCTAGTGCCCGTGGCGGATTGCCTCTTGTTGCCACGCTAGCGACAGCCCAGAATGTGAAAGCCCCTACGCGCTGCGGACTATCTGCTGCGCATAGGGGCTTTTTCGTTCAGGCTCTAGTTTTAAGCTCCGAGGAAACCTTCGATGCGGGCCTTGGAGTTCTGGAGGTTGCGATCCCAGGTTGGCCAATCGTGGATACCGGTCTGCTCGTATTCAAACGTGGCATCCAGACCGGAGGTACGAGCACGCAACTCAAACTCGCGGGTGGACAAGCGGGACAGCGACTCCAGCGCAACGCCACCGGCCTTCGGGACGACACGATAGAGGTTCTTCGGGTCACGAACCTCATCCGGAACACCATTTGCCGAGGTAATAACCAGATCCAGCCCCTTCATCTTCTCGACGTTCAGGTACGGATCATTGCGGACACGCTCCGCTGACATAGGCGCACCCCACATGTCGAACGAGCTGTAGCCAGCCGACAGCTGAGCAGCCTCAATTGCAGTAGTCATACCCGGCGCAGTGGTGTGCAGGTAACCGGAGAAGGCAAGAGCCTGACCGAACTGGTCTCGGTGGTTGTATGCCAGCGACAGTGCAGCAGATGCACCCATGGACAGACCTGCAATGGAGTTACCAGTGCGAGAAATGCCGAACTCACGCTCAAGGTAAACCGGCAATTCCTGAGTCAGGAAAGTCTCCCACATGTTTACAAACGGACCGTGCACACTAACCGACGGACGCTTCCAGTCGGTGTAGAAGCTACCGCCGCCACCACCTGGAATAACCAGGTTGACGTTGGATCCCTCAAAAGTACGTGGGGCGTTACCGTGCTCCACCCAGTCAGAGGCATCAGCCGGGCTACGCAGGCCATCTAGCAGATAGAGAGCCTTGTTACCGCCATTGGCAGAGGCCACAATCTGAACCGGAATATTACGATCCATGGCCGGCGAATAAACCTGGCACTTCTGGGTGAAGTACTGGTACGAATCCCACTCACAACCCGGACGCAGCGAGCCTCGGTCACCCGCCGCGCTCGCGGCCGGCGCCATGGTCAATGCAGACGCAGCCACAGCTACTACGGACGCAACGGCTGCAACCTTTCGGCGCCAACCACGGAAAGTAGAGGTGATTTTCACGTGTGCATTCTCCTCACAATGTGCGATTCCCCACGGCCGGTGGGAACTATCAGGCGTGTTTCCGCTTCAGGGAATTACCTTAAGAAACAGTAAATCTTCGACAAACTTACCCGCATTCACTGTCGTTTTCCAGCAGAACACGTCGAGACCCCACTTTTCGGCGGGTTCTGGTATCCGCATTTTTACTGCGCAAGCCCCCGCAGCTCGCGCGACTCCCGCGCCCCGCGCCAGGTAATAATCGCGCCAGCCGCCGCGATTAGCACGATGCCCAGCGCCATGGACCAAGTCACTCGGTCACCGGAAAACGCCCAGCCCAGGATTGCACCGATGACCGGGTCCAGCGCGAAGAGCGTGCCGACGACCGCCGCTGAGACAATCCCCGCAGCGATGGTGTCCATCATGTAGGGAATAACAGCACCAATGAACCCAGAAACAACGATGGTGACCCACATCGAACCGTCGACAAGCGGTGCAGCGGAAACAGAAAATGGCGCGAGCACGATTGCTGCGACGACCACTGACAGCGCCAGATCCGGCATGCCGCCGCCCTCGGAACTGCCCATTCGGGCGGAGAAGAGCGTGTAAGCGCCGAAGAAGATCGCGCCGATTGCGGCGTAACCAATGCCGATAGGGTCCAGGTCATTGGAGGGCTGGGCAATCAGTGCAACGCCGATGAAAGCGACGATGGCCCACAGGCGGGAACGCCACATTTTCAGTCCCAGGAAAGACACGACGCAGGGGCCGAGGAAGTCGATGGTGACGGCGACACCCTGTGGGAGGCGGGCGATGGCGGCGTATATCATCATGCTCATCATGCCCATGGCGATGCCGTAGACCACGATGTTGATGGCGCGAACGCGGGTCATTCCGGACAGTTTTGGTCGGAACAGAACCACCATAATGATGGCGGCGGCGGTCATGCGCAGGCCTGATATGCCCGGCGCACCGACCGTGGAAAGCATGCCAGTGACCAGCACGGCTGCAGCCTGGGTACCAAGAGAACCGATAAGAACCAGAATGACAGGCGCCACCGGCAGGGTGAGAAACTTGTTCACACGCTGCAGCAATAACCCCTGGTGGGGAACTTCGGTTTGGCTTTTCTCACGCGACACTCGCGCAATACTAGCGCGGGAGCCGCAAGCGGCAAATTAGTGCCCGCGCTCCTGCTCGATTGCTTCGCCGTCGTTGAAGAACGGCGCAATCTTGTTGTCGAACATCGACAGTGCGGAGCCGATGGCCATGTGCATGTCCAGGTACTGGTAGGTGCCCAGACGACCACCGAAGAGAACCTTGTTCTCCTGCGCTTCTGCGGCGGCGAGCTTGCGGTATGCCTCCAGCATCTCGCGGTCTTCCGGGGTGTTGATCGGGTAGTAGACCTCGTCGCCATCGTCGGCGAAGCGGGAGTATTCCTTAACAATTACCGTCTTGTCCTTGACGTAATCGCGCTCCGGGTGGAAGTGGCGGAACTCGTGGATACGGGTGTACGGCACATCCGCGTCGTTGTAATTCATCACTGGAGTGCCCTGGAAGTCGCCGGTGTTGACAACCTCCATCTCGAAGTCCAGCGTGCGCCAACCCAGCTTGCCCTCTGCGTAGTCGAAGTAGCGGTCCAGCGGGCCGGTGTAGACGACCGGGGCGTCTGGGGAGACAGCGCGGAGTTCGTCGCGCACCTCAAACCAGTCGGCATCGACAACGACGTCAATCTTGTCGGAGGTCACCATGTTTTCCAGCCAGGCGGTGTAGCCGTCGACAGGCAGACCTTCGTAGGTGTCGTTGAAGTAGCGGTTATTAAAGGTGTAGCGAACAGGCAGGCGGGTGATGTTGCCGGCCGGCAGGTTCTTCGGGTCGGTCTGCCACTGCTTGGCGGTGTAGTGCTTGACAAATGCCTCGTACAGCGGGCGACCAATCAGGGAGATTGCCTTTTCCTCAAGGTTCTTCGCGTCACGCGGATCCAGACCATCGGTCTGGTCCTTAATCAGCTGGCGCGCCTCGTCCGGGCTGTAGTACTTGCCGAAGAACTGGTTGATCAGCCCCAGCCCCATCGGGAACTGGTATGCGGTGCCCTTGTACATAGCGAACACGCGGTGCTGGTAGTCGGTGAAGTCAGTGAACTGGTTGACGTAGTCCCACACCCTCTTATTAGAGGTATGGAACAGGTGCGCACCGTACTTGTGCACCTCGATGCCAGTCTCCGGCTCTGCCTCCGAGTAGGCGTTGCCGCCGATGTGGTTGCGGCGTTCGACAACGAGCACGCGCTTACCCAGCTCAGTGGCGGTCCGCTCAGCAACGGTCAAACCGAAGAAACCCGAACCGACCACGATGAGGTCGTAGGTGTTGTCCTTGATGTCCTGTAGGGACTTCGGAGCAAATTCATTGGCAGTGGTGTTCTTTTCGCTACTCACGCCTTAAAACCTATTGCATTTCCATCCGGTTTGCGGGTGTACACGCGGGCTTTACGACGTCCACGTGAGCCCAGCCCAACGTTCGTTTGGTCACATTATTTGATAATTTTCCCAAAATTAACGAGGAAACACAGATGTCTCACTAGATTTTTTTAGTCACACTGGTAACATCCTCCTCAGAATTTTCTGTTGCTTTGCAACTTTCCTTCCTTTCGACCCCGGGTAGACCTCGGGTCGATAACCCTGTACCCCATTTTTTTGGAGCTTTTACCGTGCCAACTCGCCGTCGCATCAATGCCCCGTCGATGGGCCGTCGCACCTTCCTCTATGGACTGGCAGCTACTACTGCCGCAGCTCCGCTAGCAACATGGGGTATTCGCCAGGCCCCTACCCTGGTTGAAAGCCCAGGCGTAGGCCCCATCGCGGCCAAGATCTCGACATCGCCGCTGGTTGACGCTGTCACGATGATGATTGACGACGCAGCCGTCGGCACGCATGCCATTACCGATGCCCTGCACCCGCTTCGCGGATTCGTAAAGGACATCACCCGCGACGAACCGTTCTCCCAGTTCGCCCTGACCTGGCCGGGCGATGACAATCTGCAGCTCTACGTTCGCGCCGAGCGCGAAGACGGCAGCTTTGGCCCGTGGTTCCACGCTGATTCACACGGTCCGATGAATAACTCCGGGCAGTCCGGCACCGAGCTGCTGTTCGTTGAGCCCACCCGTCGCGTGCAGGTGTCGACTGTCGGCCTGAACCTCCTCGAAGGCCTGGATCCCCGCAACATCATTGGTATCGACAACCTTGACCCCGCCACTATCGGCGGTTCCCTGCAGGACCTCGTCAGCGCTACGGCCGCGTTGTCCCTCAACGCCGTCCAGGCAGTTTTCATCGACGGCGTAGAGCAGGCCGGCGAGGTTATTCAGCCAGTTGCATACGAGTCGTCGATTTCCGGTGCGCCAAATGTAATCAGCCGTGCAGCGTGGGGCGCAGATGAGTCCATCCGCAGCGGTTCGAGCTCCTACAGCACTTTCAAGGGCGCGTGCATCCACCACACCGCGGGTTCCAATAACTACTCAGAGTCCCAGGGGCCAGCCATTGTCCGTGGCATTTATGCTTACCACGCAAATACGCTGGGCTGGGGCGATATTGGCTACAACGCGTTGGTCGATAAGTACGGCAACATCTACGAGGGCCGCTACGGCGGCCTGGACAAGAACATCGAGGGCGCACACGCAGGTGGCTTCAACAACGGCACCTTCGGTATCTCGGTGATGGGCAATCACGACCAGCTGGAGATTCCGGATGCGGCCGTCACCGCACTCGGCGAGATGGTCGGCTGGCGCATGAAGGTCGGCGGCGTCGATCCGATGTCCACCGCCGCACTGACCAGCGCCGGCTACTCGAAGGCACGCTACAGCTCCGGCCAGACCGTGAACCTCCCGGCCATCTTCGGTCACCGCGACACCGGCTACACCTCCTGCCCGGGCAACTTCGGCTACCAGCAGATGGATGCCATCCGCGCTGCAGCCAAAGCCAAGTTTGATGGTGCCGGTGGAGCGGATATTGCCGACCGCTCGACGGATCCGAACAACCAGGACGGAGAGGCCGCCAGCATTCCGCCGATTCCGGGCGCCGGCGAGTCGGGCGACAACGGCGGTTCCCTCGGAAACGTGGAAACGCCCACGCCAGGCGAGGTTGTTGGTGAGTTTCTAACTGAATCCCTGCCAACCAACCCTGCCGAAGCTACGCAGGCCTGGTTCGCACCTCAGAACTAAGTCCCCCGCTTATCCAATCCAGGCATAACCACATCACATTTGTGGTGTAACACCAGATTTTCGTAATCACCCAGGAGTTATTACCGTGTTTAGTCGCCGCCGCATCAATCGCCGCGCAGGTGCCAAGCAATCCTTGGTACTCGCTGCCGTGGCGACCCTTGCCCTGACACCCGTTGCCGTTGTCGGCGCAGGTGCCGCTTATGACCTCATCGAGGAAAACGGCGCCGGCCCCATCGACCCGGTTGTCCAGAGCAAGTCGCTTGCAGACAGCGTCTCCGTTCTCGTCGAAGATGCAGCAATCGCAACGCAGTCGCTTGCCGACGAAGCTCATCCCAACCGCGGTGTCGTCAAGGAAATTACCTCCGATACTGAGTTTTCCCAGTTTGCGCTGACGTGGGCCGGTGACCCTGATATCGCCAGCTTCGTCCGCGCCGAGCGAGCAGACGGCTCCTGGTCCGACTGGTTCAGCGTTGACCCGGACTACCCCGCTGAAGGCAATGGCAACGGCCTGAACGGAACGGAGCTCATCTACATCGAGCCAACCAAGCGCGTTCAGGTTTCCACCCACGGACTTAACATCTTCGGTCCGGGTTCCGGCGTGGATCTGAAGGACATCAAGGGCGCTGAGAAGCTGGATCTATCCAAGCTCAACCTCGACGAGATTAATGCCGAGGGCGCCAAGAAGGCCGTGGAGGATGCAAAGGATTCCGCTACGGATGCGGCCAAGGATGTCGCCGAGGCCGCTTCCGACTACCAGCAGACTCCGGATGCAGCTCCTGGGGACGCACTCGATGACCCGACTGCTCCGAGCGCTAACGACGCTGCAGATCTGGACTCGCCGAACCTCCCAGTGAAGTGGACGGACATCGAACCGGTCGCCGATGAACTGCCGATCGACCAGGTCGACGCAGTGCTAATCGACGGCCAGGCTGCTGCATCCGGCATCGACCCAATTGTCGATGCCAAGAATGTCACGGGCATGCCGAAGGTCATTACCCGTGCCGGCTGGGGAGCCAACGAAAATAGCCGCTGTAAGGGCGCGGACTACGACAGCAAGCTTGTCGGTGCCACCGTGCACCACACTGCCGGTTCAAACAACTACACCGAGGGCCAGTCCGCTGGTATCGTCCGCGGCATTTACCAGTACCACGCACAGACTCTGGGCTGGTGCGACATCGGATACAACGCCCTTGTCGACAAGTACGGCAACATCTACGAGGGCCGCTACGGTGGGCTAGATAAGAATGTCCAGGGCGCACACGCAGGTGGCTTCAACACCGGTACTTTCGGCATCTCCATGATGGGTAACTACTCTTCGGTTGCTCCCAGTGAGGCTGCACTGAACTCGGTGGGCAATATGATTGGTTGGCGCCTGAAGGTCGCCGGCATTAAGCCGACCGGCCAGATCCAGATGACCTCGGGTGGCACCAGCTACTCCAAGTACGGATACGGTCAGCAGGTCACTCTGCCGACAATCTTCGCGCACCGCGACGTTGGTAACACCACCTGCCCAGGTGATGCTGGCTACGCCCAGATGAGCAAGATCCGCTCGATTGCCGAGAAGAAGTACAACACACTCACCAGCGGAAAGATTGATAATGAGGGGCCTGACGGCTTGATTGATCTCCTCGTTCCGCAGGATGAAAAGGACGATAAGACCGCCGAGGACACAGACTCGCAGTCGAGCGAATCGACCGAGTCGAGCACGTCGACCTCGACCACTTCGACCACCTCGGCATCCACGGGTACGTCCACGACCTCGTCCTCCGAGAAGTCCTCGAGCGCATCGAGCACCACTTCGTCGACAACGTCGAGCTCCGACTCGACCACCTCGGGTACTTCGAATACCTCGGAGCCAACCGACGCCACGAACACCAGTGACACTGCTACGGCTGACTCCTCCGCACCGTCGGCAAGCGAGCAGAGCAACTCCTCCTCGCCGAGCGCATCCGACGAGCAGCAGAAGGCACAGGCTCTGGAGACAGTCTCGGGTGCACGTTCGATGCTGGCCTCGGCGCTGGGCATGCTCGGCGCACCGGGGCTCGGACAGACCGCCGATGCGATTCTGGGTGCCGTTGGACGCTCCATTGAAAACGGCCCATCGATTGCTGACCTGCCGGTACTGATTGACAAGATCATCACTATCAATGAGCAGAACGACCTGGCTGCCGAATGGCGCCAAGTTTCCGAGGAAATGGGCTCCGTTCTCGGTTACGCAATGTCCGGCATCCAGAGCGGTTCTACCGTAGCGAACAATGCTGGCCAGGCCGATGCCCTGCGCTACGTGAAGTTCTCCAACGGCGTAATCACCGACTCCGACACCACCGGCGCGCACGCTATCTGGGGCAAGATTGCTGATGAGTGGGCCCGCCAGGGCTTCGAGGTCGGCAAGCTGGGTGCCCCGACGAAGACCCAGGTGGTCGATGGAAACATCGAGCGCGCTGAGTTCCAGAACGGTTCAATCACCTTCGACCGCACCACCGGCGAAGTCAAGACCGAGCTGAAGTAAACGCTGTCGAGCGCTGGGTGAGCTAGCTGGCGCGAGGAAACCCTCGAGGCTAGCTAGAACCAGCGCTCCAGCACACGAGCAACACCGTCATCATCATTGGTGGCGGTGATTTCGTCTGCAATCTCCTTGACGTTGTCAGCCGCATTGCCCATGGCCACACCCGTGCCCGCCCACGACAGCATCTCGATATCGTTCGGCATGTCACCGAAGCAGACCACATCTTTCGCGGTCGCTCCGACCAGTTCAGACACGTATTCCAGCCCGGCGCGCTTAGTCACGCCCGGCGCGGACACCTCCAACAGCCCGTCCGGCATGGAGTAGGTCACGTGCGCCAAGCTCGCGTCAATTGCGGGAGTGACCAGCTCATATAGCTGGGCACTGTTCACATCTGAGTTTCGCAGCAAGAGTTTCGTCGCGGGTTCTGACAACACGGCCTCTTCAGCAAGCTCACCGTGCTCATCCGATTCCCACGCATGGTCATAGGACGGCGCCACCACAAAAAGCTCATCGATGGCATCATTCGCCGACGTCCCAGCGCGCTCTGCCGCAATGCCGATTCCACCGATGGATCGCGCCGCTTCGCGCGCATGCTTGACGACGTATCGCAGCGTCTCCGGCTTCAGTGTGTTGGCGGCAACCACTTCATCACGGCCGGAGTCGTAAATCACGGCGCCATTGGCACACACGCACAACGGCTGAACCGGCAGCTGCTCGAGCACTGGTTGCAACCACCGAGCCGGCCTTCCCGTGGCCAGCACCAACGGGGTTCCGCGGCGTAGCATTCGCGTGACGGCCTGTCGCAGGCGGGGAGTTACCCGCTCCCGCGAGTCGATGAACGTCCCGTCAATATCCGAAGCTACGAGTAGTGGATGTAGTCTCTCGGTCACTTCGAACTACTTGCCGTCCTCACTGTTGTCATCTTCACCGTCATCGCAGAACCGGTCGTGCAACAACTGCAGCGTTGCGGCTACTCCCCCATGCTCGACCGTGTCGATTACCCAATCCGCGTTCTTCAGCAGGGACCAGTCCGCATCGGCCATAACTACCGGCATGCCGACACGCTGTGTGGCTTCCTCAAAGTTCGAGCGACCGGCAAAAAGAATCGCGGTTTCTTCCTTGCGAGCCTGCTTGCGCAGCGTGCTAACCACCGCATTTGTGACGTCCAGTTTGCTGGCGCCCTCCGGGAGTTCCACGACCTGCAGGTCAACCGACTCCAAAGCCGATAGATTCGGCTTATCTCCCGGTTCGTGCAGAACAACGATTGTGGCTCCGGCATCGCCGAGCTGCTGCAAGGCCTTCATGTTTTCTTCGCTGATATTGCCCGCGTCGTCGGCAAGCGATGCGGGGTAATCGAAGATAAACGTCTCCGGCTGAGCGGTGATGAGCCTGTTCAAGCGCTGCGGAAGCTTGTCGCGAATCATCATCGACTGGCCGATAAGACGGTAAACGGTCTGCTGCGTCTGCTCGACACCGGAGGCGGAGGCCTTCTCTAGCTGCACGTACGCTTCGCGGAACGTCACGCGCATCGAATCCGTGGCCGTACGCACGGACTCCTTGCTCTCCTTAGCACCGGCGACAACATCATCAGCCATCTGTTCCACAGACTGACGGAACTGCGCCAACAAGGCGGTCGTCTGTTCCCTTCGGCGAGCAGACTCCGCGCTCATCGTTTGCGAGGCATCGAGGAACTGCTGCCTGGTCTGATCGCCGAACTCACGCGCACTATCGCCGAACTCACGTGCCGACTCGGCTAGCTTTTCCTTGAATGCGGCCAGATCACCGCGCAAATGACGGATACGCTGACGCTCTTCTTCGACTTTCAGGTCCTCTGCCTGGGCCTCTTCGAAAGTCGGTGCGCCGCCGCCAAGGCGAGCCGGTACCCAGTAGGCGCCCTTCGGCAGGGGACCTTCTTCAGCTGCGTACTCGTCCCAGAGCTGACGGACACCCTGATCCATGATTTCGTGTAGCTTTTCGGTGGCTTCTGCCGGATCGCCCTCCGGGGTCCACGGCGGCAAAACCGTAATATGAATCGGAGTATTGCTGCGGCCGAGATGCTTGGGGTGCCCCTTCGTCCACACGCGCTGGGATCCCACAATCAGCACTGGGATGATGGGCTTGCCGGTGCGCTGCGCCATACGCACCGCACCGGACTTCAGATTCTTGACTTCAAAGCTGCGAGAGATAGTCGACTCCGGGAAGATGCCTACCAACTCGTCGTTTTCCAGCTTTGCGCAGGCCTCTTCGAAAGACTTGGAGCCGTCGGTGCGATCGACCGGAATGTGTTTACAAGCACGCATGATTGGTCCTGCGATCGAATGGTCGAAGACTTCCTTCTTCGCCATAAAACGGACAAAACGGCGGTGCTTGCGGAATGGAAGACCGACATAGGTGAAGTCCATGTATCCGGTGTGGTTAGTAACGAGAACGGCGCCAGAGTCTTTCGGCACGTTTTCCCAGCCCTTAACGGTGAACTTCAAACCTTGGGCAAAGAAGACGGTGCGCGCCAATCCGATAATCGTTAAGTACACAGGATCCTTGAACATGGCCTTTACTCTACAATCTTTCGCACCCCTTAGCGGGGCGATATGTACTGGTATCTGAGACCCATGAATAAATGTCGTTACAGGCCCATGTCTTTGTGTAAAACCAGGTACATCCCCCTTGCACGTACTGCGCACCTGTCATACAGTCCCGGTACACCCCATAGTCGCTTTTACCACCCCCGTTATGAGGTGGGCTCCGCTGGTGGGTATTCATTCTAAAAGTAGTAAACCTCTATTAACATACCTATCTACCTGCGGAAAACCAGACAACATTTTGGGGCGGGTTTCCTTGGCTTTTTGACCCATTGTTTATATCTACGTAACCGTAAGTTACCGCTTACAAGTAAGCCGAGTTTTGGTAACCTGAGCCGTGAGCCGAGAAATTCTCTTCGACGAAAAATCAACGCCCCCACCGGGAAGGATTGGAAAATGTCGTCCTCTTCATCTCTCGCCCCATCTGCAGTTCTAAATAAGGAACAGCATGAAAAGACCTGGGAGAAATTCGGTACCGAGCAATACGACGTCGTCATTATCGGCGGCGGTTCTGTAGGCGCTGGCGCTGCACTCGATGCCGCAACCCGTGGTTTGAAGACTGCGGTCATTGAAACTCGTGACTTCGCAGGCGGTACCTCCAGCCGCTCCTCCAAGATGTTCCACGGCGGTCTGCGCTACCTGCAGATGTTGGACTTCCGCCTGGTAGCTGAATCCCTGCGCGAGCGCGAACTGTCCATGTCGCACCTGGCACCGCACCTGGTTAAGCCACTGCGCTTCGTCTTCCCGCTGACCCACCGCGTGTGGGAGCGCCCGTTCATGGCATCGGGCTTCTTCCTTTACGACGTCATGGGTGGCGCCAAGCAGGTTCCAATGCAGAAGCACTACTCCCGCAAGGGAACCCTGAAGCAGGCTCCGGGCCTGAAGGAAGATGCCGTGGTCGGCGGCGTTCGCTACTACGACACTCTGGTTGACGATGCCCGTCACACCATGACTGTCCTGCGCACCGCTGCTCACTTCGGCGCTGATGTCCGCACCTCCACTCAGGTTGTCGACTTCGTGAAGGAAGGCGAGCGCATCGTCGGCGCGAAGCTCCTTGACACCGACACCGGCGCCACCACCACCATCCGCGGCAGCGTTTTCGTCAATGCCACCGGTATTTGGTCCGATGAGATTGAGAAGCTGGCTGGCGTCACGGGCAAGTTCCGCGTCCACACCTCCAAGGGTGTCCACATTGTTATTCCGAAGTCCGCTCTTGAGGGCTCGGTGGCAATGACCTTCGTGACCGAGAAATCCGTCCTGTTCGTGATCCCGTGGGGTGAATACTGGATTATCGGTACCACCGACACCGATTGGACCATGAACCTGGCCAACCCGGCAGCTACCCGCGCTGACATCGACTACATCCTCGATCACGTCAACGCCAAGGTTCGCCGTCCAATTACTTACGACGACATCGTCGGCGTCTACTCGGGTCTGCGTCCACTGGTGGAAGGCGACTCCGACTCCACCACCAACCTCTCCCGCAACCACGCTGTTGCCCACGTTGCCCCGGGCATGGTTTCCGTCGCAGGCGGTAAGTACACCACCTACCGCGTCATCGGCGCTGACACCATCGACGCTGCAGTCCAGGACGTCCCCCGCAAGGTACCGGAGTCCGTCACTGCAGATGTCCCGCTGCTCGGCGCTGACGGCTACCACGCACTGAACAACCAGAAGCCAGCACTGGCCAAGCAGTTCGGTATCACCGAGAAGCAGGTCGAGCACCTGCTCAACCGTTACGGCTCCCTCATCTACGAAGTGCTGGCTCCTGCAGCCGAGGATAAGTCTCTGCTCGAGCCGCTAGAGGCTGCCGAACAGTACATGCGCGCTGAGGTTCTCTACGCAGTGACTCACGAAGGCGCAATGCACCTCGACGACATCCTGGAGCGCCGCCTGCGTGTCTCCATGGAGTACGCACACCGCGGTGTCGACAGCGCCCGGGCCACCGCTGAACTGGTTGCCCCAGCTCTGGGTTGGGACAAGGACACGATGGAGAAGGAGATCAAGGTCTTCATCGAGCGTGTCGAAGCAACCCTGGCAGCTGAACGTGAGCTGACTGACAAGGCCGCTAACGAGATTGCTGCTCATGCAGTGGAAACTCGCGCGGATGTCGACGTCAGCCTCGACCGCTAGTTCGCCCCTCCCCTCCGCCGGTGGCCGTACGAGTTAGTGCTCAAATGGCCACCAACGCTGTAGCCACAACGAAATAGGTTTCCCTCTTGGGAAAACGGCTTCGCACTTCAAGGGACTGATGGGGTCGAAATAAAAGTGCCGGCGAAAAATCCGTTCTCGCCGGCATTTCTTATACCCAAAGAATTTACGTTGCAAGATTCATCGTGACCTCGCCCGGTCACGACTCACAGAGAGTTTCTACATCTCATGGAGACAATCACAGGATCCCAGGCATTCCTCTGGGAGTTTTTCGGAACCGCCATTCTAATCCTCCTCGGTAACGGAGTCTGTGCTTCTATCAACCTCCGGACAACCCGCGCTGCAAATGCAGGCTGGTTGGGCATTGCCTTCGGCTGGGGTATGGCTGTTTTCGCTGGTGCATCTATTGCCGACGTATCCGGTGGGCACTTGAACCCTGCGGTAACCGTTGCCCTGGCCATCAAGGGCAGCCTGGGATGGGACCTGGTTCCGTACTATGTTGCAGGTCAGCTGTTGGGCGCATTCGTAGGTGCAATCCTGGCTTGGGCCGCTTTTAAGCAGCTGTTCGACGCCAATGGTGTCGACGAAAACGGCAACCCAACCAATGCGAATGCCGAAACTGGCGGCAACTTCTTCACCGCGCCGGTTCACCCAAATAACTTTTGGAATGCCGTCACCGAGTTCATCGCGACGTTCGTTCTGCTCGCATTCATCCTGTTCGGCCCAGCCGGCGGCGAGCTTGGTCCGCTGACCTACTTCGGTGTCTCGTTCATCATTGTGTCGATTGGACTTTCCCTTGGTTCCCCGACCGGATACGCCATCAACCCTGTCCGTGACCTCGGCCCCCGTTTGGCCTACGCTTTCGTGCTCCCGATTAAGGGCAAGGGCGATGCGAACTGGGCATACGCATGGGTTCCGATTGTCGCACCGATGCTGGCAGCCGTGGCTGCAGGCGCTCTTGCCTTTGCCATCGGATAACGGGAATATGAGAGTTATCGCACAATAAAATATCGCAAGCCTGAACACTCACATTCACACACAATTTCTCTAGGAGTATCCCCATGATGCACAGCAAATACGTCCTCGCCATTGACCAGGGAACTACTTCCACCCGCTGCATCATCTTCAACCATGACGCAGAGATCGTCACTGTTGCGCAGATGGAACACAAGCAGATTTTCCCGGAAGAGGGCTGGGTCGAGCACGACGCCCAGGAGATTTGGGCCAACACCCGTCGAGTAGTCAGCGAAGCTCTCGCCGATGTCGACCTGCCTTCTGAGGATGTTGAAGCAATTGGCATCACCAACCAGCGTGAAACCACTGTCGTCTGGGACAAGAACACTGGTGAACCGGTTTACAACGCCATCGTCTGGCAGGACACCCGCACGAATGAGATCTGCAAGGAACTCATGGGGGATGAAGGCGCTGACCGCTGGCGTGAGACCACGGGCCTACGTATCAACTCCTACCCAGCCGGCCCGAAGGTGCGCTGGATTCTCGACAACGTCGAGGGAGCTCGCGAAAAGGCTGAGGCTGGCGATCTACTCTTCGGCACCATCGATACTTGGCTGCTGTGGAATCTCACCGGTGGCGCAGAGGGCGACAACGGCGAAGATGCAGTTCACGCAACCGACGTCACCAACGCCTCCCGTACTCTCCTGATGGACCTCAAGACCCTCGAGTGGGATGAGGACATTTGCCGTGAAATTGGCATTCCGATGTCGATGCTGCCTGACATCCGACCGTCGGTAGGCGACTTCGGCCATATCCGTGCCCGTGGCTCTCTTGCAGGGCGACCGGTTACTGGCATCCTCGGCGACCAGCAGGCCGCCATGTTCGGCCAGGGCTGCTTCGGCGAGGGTGACACCAAGAACACCTACGGCACTGGGCTGTTCATGCTAATGAATACTGGCGAGAAGCCGAAGTGGTCTGACCACGGACTCATCTCCACCGTCTGCTACCAGGTCGAGGGAGAGAAGCCGGTCTACGCTCTCGAGGGCTCCGTCTCCATGGGCGGTGCACTTGTTCAGTGGCTGCGTGACGAGCTGCAGATGATTCCGAATGCGGCATCCATTGAGAACAAGGCAAAGAGCGTCAAGGATAACGGCGGCGTGTACATCGTGCCGGCCTTCTCCGGTCTTTTTGCACCTCGTTGGCAGCCGGACGCTCGTGGCGTCATCGTCGGTTTGACCCGTTTCGTCAACCGACACCACATTGCCCGTGCTGTGCTGGAGGCTGCTGCGTACCAGACCCGCGAGGTCCTCGACGCCATGGTCGCAGAATCCGACACGGACATCACAACGCTGAGCGTTGATGGTGGCATGACCATGAACGAGTTCCTCATGCAGTTCCAGTCCGACATCCTGAATGTCGCTGTCACACGCCCGAACAACATTGAAACCACGGCTCTTGGTGCGGCATACGCTGCGGGCCTTGGCATTGGCTTCTGGTCGAACCTGGATGAGGTCAAGGCTCACATCACGATTGACAAGAAGTGGCATCCGAAGATGGAGGCCGAAGAGCGCGATCGCCTGTTCCACCAGTGGAACCGTGCCGTTGAACGCACCTACGGTTGGATCGAGGATACGGATGCTGAGGAGGCACCGAAGCCTGAATAAGTCCTCGTAAGAGCCGAAAAATAGCCCGGAAAACCTATTCGGTTTTCCGGGCTATTTTTATTATAAATTCAGGGCTTGTTTGTTATAATAAAATTATTATAACTATCATCCACTCCTCGATTGAAAACAGAAACGAGCAATCATGCGTCGCGCATCAATTTTCACTGCGAGTGTGACCACCGCCCTGACTTTGGCCCTGGCCACCCCGGCAGCATCAGCAGCCCCAACGGACTTCATCAAGAACCCGCTGGAACCAACTCCCGACCCGCAGTCCACTGCAATGGTCGAGCTGCCCACCACCCCGGCACCAACCACTACGGTTGACGGACGCCACGTTACGGTCACCGACGGCTACATGACCTCACAGGATGGCAAGGGCACCCAGATTTACTGGAAGTCCAACACCATCCCGAATGCCAAAGCCACTGTCGTCGTCGTGCATGGCGCTGCAGAACACCTGGGTCGCTACGAGTGGGTAACCGGCAAGCTGCTGAACGCCGGCTACAACGTTTACCGCATTGACCACCGTGGGCACGGCCACTCGGGCCAGGTCGAAGGAACCCCAGTTGCCCGTGGCCATATTGATGATTTCCACTCGCTTGTCGATGACCTGCACATGCTCGTCGAAAAGGCCAAGGCGGAGAACCCGAGCACGAAGACCTTCCTGCTCGGCCACTCCATGGGCGGCCTTGCCGTGGACTTCCACGGCATCAAGTACCCGGGCAGTGTCGATGGCATTGTCGCCAACGGTGGTGGCGCTCTTTTCAACCCCTACGGTGGCACGGACGAGGGCGAAACCATCACCCCAGAGGCCATGACCGATGTCCAGCGCGAGGCGCAGCCGACGATTTACCAGCGCCTGCCATTCCAGGACATGACCACATTCAACACTCGCATGCTCAAGGAAGTGCCGAACCGCACCGAGATGCGCGTGCCATCACTACCCGGCAGCGACTTGATTCAGCTTGGCAACCCGCTGGGTTCGAAGACCTCTTCTTCGCAGGCAGTGCGTGATGAGTACGAAACTGATCCGTACAACAACTCCAAGCTCTCGCTCGGCATGGCTCAGCAGATGGCTTTTGCCGCCACCTACAACGGCACCAACTCCGTCGACTTTGTTGAGCCGACCCTGGTCATGATGGGTGGCCAGGATGAGATTGTGCCGCCGTTCTTCTCGCGCGACTGGTACAACGGCATCTCGTCCACCGACAAGCAGCTGATCGAGTTCGAAGGCCAGTTCCACGAGACCTTCAACGAGCCGGCACAGCACGAGGCCATTGCGACGGCTATTGCCTGGCTTGATGCGCGCATCTAAATGAACGCCAAATAGGAACCGAACCGCTTCCTAGCAGTTACGAGTTCTCCATAGAGCTAACCCGGTGGAATGAGGGGCGATTGTCTTCTGACAATTGCCCCTCATTTTCTTTGCCCTGCCCTCTCCGCGCCGTATAAAGCATGCAGTACTTGGCAATACAAACTACTGTGCGTATAGTTGGTATTACAAGGTACTAGGTATGAAAAGTATTCTGCCTGGCAGATTCCTCCATGCCGCCGGAAAGAAAGCACCACGCAATGCCCAAACGTCCACAGACACAACTGAAGAAAGGGGTACTTGAGCTCGCCATTCTCAAGCTGATTTCTCGCGAAGAGCTCTATGGCGCGGCACTCGTCGCAAAGCTCAACGCCTACCCCCACCTCAGCGCGCCCGCGGGAACCGTCTACCCCCTACTCTCGCGGCTGACCACCAACGGCCTGATCAGCAATCGCTGGGAGGAATCCCCCAAGGGACCGCCTCGCAAGTACTACTCACTGACAGCCAAAGGAAAACAAACACTCACGCAACTACATCAGGACTTCATCGATCTATCCGCCGACATGACCGCACTATTTTCCGAGGAGCCCCAATGAACACCTACCTCACTGCCATTGACCACAAACTGCGCGAAATCGGCATATCGCACGCACAACGCAAGGCGATCATCGCCGAGCAGGAGAGTCTTCTGCAAGAGCTTAACGACGTCCACGCGGACCTGGCCGAAGAGCTGGGAACGGCAACCGACTACGCGAATTGCGTAGCCGAACAAGTTGGTGAACCAAGCACCTTGCGCAGGTACCTCTCCAACCCGCTTCGAGTATTTACCAAAAGCGGTCGCGTTTCCCTGTGGAACATGGATGACCCGCGGATCCTCCAGCCTCACCTGTTGGGTTTTGGCTGGTCTATCAATTGGGCTGCAGTAGCGACCAAGCTGGGGATTGTCCGACCGGACGATATTGACGGTGAGGTTATCTCTGAAATTCCAGCTCGCGCACTGCAGGCGACCGCTTTTCTCCCCGCGGCCGTGACGGTTGCGCACGGAGTCGCGCTGGCTATGTCCTGGAAGCAGTTGCCTGCAGAAGTCCACACGAAATGGAAGCTAAACGGCAAGGCAGTTCAGAAGACAGCACCGAAGGAAACTCTGCTTCTTCCCTTCGTGGTTTCTACGGTCGGAGCTGGATTCTCAGCTGCTTCGCTGCTCAAGACAGATGACCGCGAAGATACTCTGCGCGTTGCGTCTCTAGGCGCGCTCGCAAGCACAATTGCGCCATCTCAGCTGATCGGCGTCCTCTCGGAAGAAAACTCCAAGACCAATCCGGCATTAGTCCAAGCTGGTGTTGCCGTGGCATCGGTCGCGGCTTCGGCCGCATGCCTTGCCCTACCTCTCTTCGCCGGGCTGAAGGCTACGTGGAAGAAAGCTGGGGTGGCTTAAATCACGGTGCAGGAGACATCAGCAGGTGAAAGACTCATCAGAAAGATTGTTGTAATCCGAATGTTGTAAACAACCTCTACCACCTCGAGTGAGGCTATCCCCCTGGTTCAGGTGTGTTTTCGGTTGTGTTTTCGGTTGTGTTTCTACACTCAACCTTCCTGGTGTTTTTACCTTCTCAATCCCCCAATTAATTTTTTAGAGCAATTACACGACTCACGCCCGAAAAAGCCACTTCACGACACCTATGTCACCTCGTGCCAGCTGTGGAGGTGGCATGAGGTGACATAGGTGTCGTGAAGTCGCGGATGAACTGGGGTGGGGCCACACCTGCTTAACCGGCTCGCTTAACCGGCTCGCTTAACCGGCTCGAGAACTTCCTTGCCCATCATGAACGGACGCAGCGCCTCCGGAATCACCACAGAACCATCGGCCTGCTGGTGGTTTTCCAGAATGGCGACCAGCCAACGCGTCGTGGCCAGCGTGCCATTTAGGGTGGCGCAGTACTGAGACTTGCCATCGGCATCGCGGTAGCGGGTCTTCAAACGACGAGCCTGGAAAGTCGTGCAGTTCGAAGTCGAGGTCAACTCGCGGTAGGTGTTCTGCGTCGGCACCCATGCCTCGGTATCGAACTTGCGGGCAGCCGATGCACCCAGGTCACCACCAGCAACATCGATGATGCGGTACGGAACATCGACCGCGGCCAGCATCTCGCGCTCCATGTTCAGCAGCTTCTGGTGCTCTGCCTCCGCCTGCTCCGGCGGACAGTAGGAGAACATCTCCAGCTTGTCGAACTGGTGTACGCGCAGGATACCGCGGGTGTCCTTGCCGTAAGAGCCCGCTTCACGACGGAAACAGGAAGACCAACCAGCGTAGCGACGCGGCCCCTCCGACAGGTCAATAATCTCGTTGGAGTGGTAGCCGGCCAGCGCGACTTCCGAGGTACCGACCAGGTAGAGGTCATCTTCCTGCAGGTAGTAGATCTCATCGGAGTGCGCACCGAGGAAGCCAGTACCCGACATGGTCTCCGGACGAACCAGCACCGGCGGCACCATCAGCTGGAAGCCATTCTGAGTTGCCTTCTGAGCAGCCAGGTTCATCATGGCCAACTGCAGCATGGCACCGTAACCGGTCAGGAAGTAGAAGCGGGAACCGGAGACCTTGACGCCACGCTCCATATCAATAAGACCCAGCGACTCACCGAGGTCCAGGTGATCTTTGGGCTCAAAGTCGAACTGTGGAATCTCACCGATTTCCTCCAGCACGACAAAGTCATCTTCGCCGCCGGCGGGCGCACCCGTAACGATGTTGCCAATCAGGTACTGCAGGCGCTCGACCTCAGCCTCGGCTTCCTTCTGCTCCGCTTCGGCTGCCTTCACGGCGTCGGAAAGCTCCTTGGCCTTCTCCAGCATGGCCGGGCGCTCTTCCTTCGACGCCTGACCAATCTTCTTGCCGAAGCCCTTCTGCTCTGAACGCAGCGCGTCGGTGGAGGCAATAACCTCACGGCGCTTAGCGTCAGCTTCCAGCAGCTGATCGACCAATGCCGGGTCCTCACCACGGGTGCGCTGGGACTCGCGGGCTACTTCAGGGTTTTCGCGGAGAAATTTGAGATCAATCACGTCCCCTAGAGTACCTGGTTTACGTCGGCAAGCAGGCACAAGGCTTGCTAGAGTGCCGCTTCCGCTCCTGAGGCGACCAGCAGCGCGCCGAGGACGAGGAAGATCACGCCGGCGACAGTGTCAATCCACGGCCCTGCCAGCACCATTCGCTTGACGACGGCATCCGTCGACACCACGATTGCGATAAATAGGAAGAAAGCGATTTGGGAGACGATTAGCACCAACGTACAAAGCACAAGCGTCCCCACGGATGCGCCTGCGGGAATGAACTGTGAAAGCACTGCCGCGAGGAAGAGAACAATCTTCGGGTTCGACATGTTTGTGAAAAAACCCTGGCGGAACGTCGCCTTCGGTGACCGGAGCGCCTCACTTCCCAAGGCTGGTGCGGCACCGGCGCGCAGTTCGCGGAGGGTATTGATGCCTGCCTTGGCCATACTGATACCCATGTAAATGAGATAACAGCCACCAACGAGCTGGATTACGCCCATCAGCAAAGGATTGGCGGTGATGACAGCTGCGAACCCAAAAACTGTGAGGGTCATCCAGATAGTGGCGCCAGTACTGATACCCGCAACCGCTGCGATCGCGTGCTTTCGGGATTTGGTGGCAAGGCGCAGGATTAAGAAGACGTCAGGCCCTGGTGAGGCCATACCAATAATGTGGACGCCCAGCAGGCTGAGTAGTGCAGTCCAGGTCAAGACTCGTGTCCTCGGGTAGCGAACGAATACCGGACTATTGTAGTGCTTAAAGCTCTTGAGCAAATTTGGACCGCAAACTCGGGCAGAGCGTCGATGACTGAGCTCCCTGCAACGGCATCAACGCTCATGGCAGCGTTGTCGCTTTTAGCGTTACCTTGTCCACAGGCTCATTGGCGGTGCACAATGGGGTCACTATGGCTGATGACAATATGAACCAGGATCGCGAGCACGCTGCCGCCACAGACACTGACTCCGGTGCAGGTACTGGCGCAGATGCCAGCGCTGGTGCATCCTCCGCAGCCAGCAACGATGCCAACGCTTCCCGTAACTCGCGTGGAAGCTGGGGAATGCGCGCTTTGTCGACGGCAATGCTGGTCGGCGCCGCGGGAATGGCATTCGCGCTGCAAGCGGGAGTCATCGAGCCACCGAGTGGGCCACTTGGGGGCAAGGGCTCGTCGGCAAGCGCGTCATCGTCGACAACGACGACCATCGTTGACAAGGAGACGACGGCGTTCACCAGCGCAACCGCGGGCAACTGTCTGGACTGGAATCTGGCAGAAGATTTGAATGTTTCTGACTTCCGCGTCGTGCCCTGTGAGCAGCCACACGCTTATGAGGTCGCCAAGAAACTGAACCTCGCCGACTACGAGGAACATCCGGGGCAATACGCAAAAACTGCCAACTACCCGACAGCGGACAATTTGGTGGCTCTGCAAAATGGCGTGTGTCGCAACACCGTGACTGAATACCTGGGCGGCCAGTACGATCCGGACGGTCGATTTATCACGGCGCCAATCATTCCTTCGCCTAGCCAGTGGGAAAAGGGTGATCGAACCTTCCTGTGCGGTATCCAGGTCGTCGATGAAGACGGCAACACGGCGCACATGTCCGGTCCTGCGGCCGGGCAGGACCAGTCCCGCGTGTTCGAGGGCGGCCGCTGCGTGACGTTGGACGAAAGCGGCGCCATCCGCCAGGTGCCTTGCGTGGAAGATCACCTGATGGAGTCGACGGGAATTGTCAATCTCCGCGACCATTTCGGTGACAACGTCCCCACTGACCAGGAGCAGAATGATGTGCTCGCGGAACAGTGTGTGACTCTCGCGCAGAATTACCTCGGCGGTGACGACCCGCTGTATAACTCAACGCTGTTGCCATTTTGGACGTCCCTGTCGCAGGAGTCGCTCAATGCTGGCTCGCGCAGTGTGAACTGCTGGTTGATTAAAGACAATGGCCAGGGCGGGTTCTCCACTCTCAATGGCCACGCTAACGAGTCCTTCACTATCGACGGCCAGCCGCCCGTGGCTCCGCCGCCGCGCAATCCGCTGCGGGAGGAGCAGGGTGACGCTGGCGCTGGCGCTGGCACAGGTGACGTCGGTGCGGTCGGTGCCGACGGTACTGGTGCTGAAGCAGGCACTGTGGATAACGCAGTCGCTCCCGCAGGACAGTAGAACAACAGGACATTGCGAGGCAGCACCATAAATGGTTGACGTTAGCCCGGAGCGGTTCGATGCGCTTGTCGATGAGGCCATCGACCGCATCCCCACGCAGTTTCTCGACCAGCTCGATCAGGTCATCATCCAGGTCCACCCGTATAACCTCGACGAGCCCACACTGCTGGGACTCTACGAGGGCATTCCTCTGACCGAGCGTTCTAACAACCACTGGGGTCCGCCTGACCAAATCAGCCTGTACCGCGACATGCTCTGCCGTATCAGTCACACCGAAGAGGAGCTGGTGGAGCAGATTCGGGTCACTCTCCTGCATGAAATCGGGCATTATTTCGGCCTCGAGGAGGAGGATCTGGACCGACTCGGCTACGGATAAGTTCGGCTCTCCTGCACGGCCTCGCCCCTCTCGACTTCTTCACGGCAGCTTTCTTCCCTGTAGCCTTGGCAACTATGAGCGACAACTCGAGCGAGAAGCCAGAAATCAGGGTCGGCGATAGGGAGCGCAACGCTGCCATGGAGCGTCTCGGCAATCATTTCGCTGACGGCTACTTGGATGTCGATGAATTCTCCAAGCGCGCCGAAGCTGCCGCAGTCGCTAAAACCCGCTCCCAACTACAAACACTCTTCGCAGACCTGCCCGCTGAGACTTCTCCCGAGAGTTCACAGGGCACCCCGGCTAAACCGCAGCACCAAAGTGTCGATCAAGAGCTGCAGACTCTGATGAAAAAGGGCCGCCAGCTCAACATTGTTGACTCTGCTGCAGGCATCATCGTCGCTGTCTCTATCGTTCTGATGATTTTCACCGATATCGACAACGCGTGGTTCGGCTTCGTCGCCGCTGCGGCTGTTGCCCTCATCGGGCGCGCCGCACTGAACATCAATGATGACGAAGAAAAACTCCTCAACGAAATCAACGAAGAGGAATCCAAGCGTCGCACGGAACGCCTACGCCTGGCAGCTCAGAAGCGCCGCGAGATTCAGGAAGGCCAGCAATAACGGCCAGCGGTGACAGTCGCCGCCCAGCTGCCTGTCTAAGGCAACTCGCTGTCGCCCCAGCGGCGCACATCCCACGTGCCCGGCTCAATGCCGGCACGCTTGCCGACGTCCACAGCGCTCGGAACCAGCTCGATTCGCTCAGTATTGGCAATGCGGTGCCGCAGTGCGTATTCCGGATTCACCCCGGTCAGATACTGCCCAATCAGACGAATAGCCGCGCCATGGCTGACAATGACGACATCCTTGTTGCCGCCCTCCTTCGACTCCTTGGATTCACCACCTGTCGCTCCTGCCTGCTCCAGCAGCTGCTGTATCGTCGGCAGGTAGCGATTCAGCACGTCAGCACCGGATTCACCGCCGGGAAGGCGGTACTCCAGCTCCCCATTGAGCCACTGGTAGAAGGCGCGCATGTACTCCATGTGCGCATCGCGATCATTGCGCCCCTCCAGGTCACCGGCCTGAATCTCGTGGAGGCCACCCTCATGGCGGATGCGAACAGATGTCTCTCCCAGGTGGTGCAAACTCGCGACCGCGCCTGCGCCAGTCTGGCGGGCACGCAGGGCATGGGATGTGACGATGTCACCGATTCTGTGCACGTCGGGAAGCAAAAGACGTCCCAGACTGCGCGCCTGCCTCACACCGAGGTCGGTGAGCGGTGCGCCCGGCAATGCGGTATCCAGACGGCGGTTGATGTTGCCGGTGGTCTGCCCGTGGCGGATGAAAATGATGCGCTGGGAATCAACCGGCATGACAGATTCAGGGCGGTCTGGGCGGTCATCGAGGAAAGGCAGCTGTCCAACTGGATTTTCGGGCGCGGCGGGTGTCATGTTTTACCTTCGTCCTTCCTTAAGCGCGTCGACCCACTCAATTGACTGGGAAATATCCGGTGGCGGGGTCATAAT
Organism: Corynebacterium sp. HMSC076C10; assembly: GCF_001812455.1. Lineage (NCBI taxonomy): Bacteria > Bacillati > Actinomycetota > Actinomycetes > Mycobacteriales > Corynebacteriaceae > Corynebacterium > Corynebacterium sp. HMSC076C10. Next base: position 29,520 of record NZ_KV809097.1, on the reverse strand, counting down.
GCTGCGCCGACCGCCCTCAGCGACTGGCCAAGACCCCAGATAGCGCAAATCTTCGGCGTATTCGTGCAGTGCCGCGAGAGCCGCGGCAACCTGTGCATCATCAACGTGGCCGTTGCAGTCGATGTAGAAGCGGTAGAGGCCGAAAAGCTCGCGTGTCGGCCGTGACTCGATGCGGGTGAGGTTGACCTGTCGCACTGCGAACTCATTCATGGCGCGCATCAATGTGCCGGGCTGGTTCGGCAGCGTGAAGGAGACCGAGGTGCGGTCGGCGCCGGTGCGCGGCGTCGGCACGCCGGGGCGCCCCACCAGCAGGAAACGGGTGCGGGCACCGCGCACGTCGGCGACCTCAGTAGCCAGCGCCTCCAACCCGAGCAGTTCACCCGCGCGGGCCGGGGCAGCGCAAGCGTCGCGGGTGCCCTCGGCGACCTGGTGGGCCGCCGCCGCATTGGAGCTGGCCTGGTGAACTTCCACGCCCGGAAGGTTGGCGTCCACCCACTGTTTGACCTGCGGATACGCTACGGGATGTGTCGTAAAAGTACGCACCTGTTCCACCGTCGTACCGGGACGGACCAGGATAGAGAACACCACCCCGACCTCGGTTTCGCGGAAAACCTGCAGCTCTGGCCCAGCGGCGAGGGCATCAAAAGTTGGTGTAACGGGACCGTCCACGCTGCTCTCGATAGCCACGCAGGCAAAGTCCGCTTCCCCTCGGCGCACGGCTCCAAGCGCAGCCGCGGGGCTATCCACCGGCACCGCATTGACCGCGGATTCCCCTGCCGGATCAATCTCGCCAGCACGCGCCATGTCCCACAGCGCCTGCTCGGTGAATGTGCCCGCAGGACCCAAATAAGTAACCGTCGTCATAAGCTCAGATTAGAGGGCTTCTACACTTATTGCATGACCTCTTCTTCCGAGATGCCCGCCCGCGCCCTCACTGAAGCCGTGCGCAGTGGCGCAATCTCGGTATCGGAAATCGTTTCGGAATTCGCCACGCTTGCCGACGACGCCGCGACCAATCCCGCCCGTTTCGGTATTGCCACGTCCTTGGCCGAGCACGCTGTCGATCGCGCGCGCAGCCTCACTGCCGGATCCGAACCCGCCCGGCGCGCTAGCCACGGACTCCCGCGTGACCTCCTAGGTCTGCCAGTGGCAATCAAGGACCTATTCACCATCGCTGGGGTCGAATGCACGATGGGCTCGACCAACTTGGCTTTCACCGCCACCGAAACCTCTGAACCCGTGGCGAAACTGCTGGCTCGTGGCGCGGTCCTCACGGCGACGACGCACACCTCCGAGGTCGGGATGACGGCCTACACCGAGCCGATTGGTTACACGGCCCCGGAAAACCCCTACTTCGCCACGCCCAATCAGCTGTCCAATCAGCCGGATACCACGCCACGCACTCCCGGCGGTTCCTCGGGCGGCAGCGCGGTTGCTGTCGCAACTGGTGTCGTTCCCGCAGCTCTGGGCTCTGACGGCGGCGGTTCTATCCGTGTGCCCGCCGCCTGCTGTGGCCTCGTTGGGTTGAAGCCAGCACACGATATTGCGGGTGGAAATCTCTCCACGCCCGCCTTCCTCACTCGCACAGTTGATGACGCAGCACTGCTGGCCGGGGTGCCACTTTCCGCAACCCCGCATGCTTTCCGACGGCCCCAGCGTCCCCTTCGCATCGGTGTCACTGTCAGCCCTTTTCATGCTGAGGTGGACGTCGATAAGCGCTGGGCAAACGGTGCGTGGGCGGCGGCTGACCGTCTTGCCGACGCCGGGTACGACGTGGTGGAAGTGCCCAGCCCCTACGATCCGGCAGGTCCGGACGTGTTCGAGATTTTTCGACGGACCATCACGCGAATGGCCACGAAATTGCCGCGCGCGGACTACTCCGAGATTGTGCAGTGGATTCGAGCCTGTGGCCAGGAGATTTCCACAGCAGAGGCGGCGGCGACACATCAGCAGCGGATGGCTCTGCCCGGCGCGATTCGGTCGCGTTGGGAAGTCGATGCGGTGATTACGCCAACGCTGGCGTTTGATCCTCCGCGTATTGGGCATTTCTCTGCGTTGGCGCCGTGGGAGGACTTTGACGAGCAAACCCGGTGGACACCGTGGTTGTCGCTGTGGAATCTGACTGGGTGGGCAAGCGTGTCCGTGCCCATTGCTGTGCCGGACACTAGCGGCAGCACGCCCAATGCGAAGCTCCCCGCCACCAGCGTCAACATCGGTGCGGTGCGCTGCGGCGAGGCAGAGCTACTGGAGATGGCTAGCGTGCTGGAGGCTGCTAACGCCAACTAGCGCACGTACTTCGCCGCCATTGCCGCCGCCTGTCCGGCGTATCCGCCACCAAATAGCACCGCGTGCATGAGCACGGCGTAGAGCTGATGGAGTTCGCAGCTCTCGGCGAAATCCGGCAGCGGATGTACGGATTCGTAGCCACGCAAGATCTCGTCGAAATGCGTTGCCCCGAATAGCGCCAGCAGTGCCAGATCTTCCTCGCGGGCTCCGCCGTGCGCCGCGGGGTCAATCAAGATCGCGCCGTCTGCATCCCACATGAGGTTTCCCCACCACAGGTCACCGTGGACACGCGCAGCATCTGGCTCGTTGTCGAAATCTCCAGCCAAGAGTCGCTCAATGAGCTGTTCAAAGATATCTAGCTGACGGTTATTGTAGGAGCTTTCCAACTTTCCCAGCGCGGGCAGTAGACGTCCTCTCGCCCAGTATTCACCGAAGCTCTCCCGTGGAGTCAGGTCCATCTGCAGGGGCTGATCCAGTGGACCGAAGTAGCCGTGCCCCTCCCATCCATCGGGGCCGGCACCCCAGCCAGCGGCGCCCAGATTGTGGGTAATGGCCAACGATTTTCCGAAATCGTACGCCGCCTGTGGAGTCGGCACCGTCGACTCAATTCGACGCAATTTCAGCGCATGCCCGCTCACGCCCAGCACCTCCACTACGCGCGCACCGCCGTCAGCTTCACCCTCGCGCAGCCAACCCAGCCCCGCCGCCTCACAGGCGAAGAAGTCCCGCGGGACACCATGTCGGCTCTTGACATAAACATCCGACTCGTTGACTGCACGTTCGTTGTTCTGATTCATTGCGGACATATTTCCAGCATATTCTTCTTCGTTCCCAACCCCTTTCAGCACGTCGCATGCAGGGTAACGCCAGCGCTACCAAGACTTGTATTGCTGTCTCGGTTCTCTTAGTCCACTGTCGTTGCCTATTCTTTATTGGTATGGAAGGCAACTTCGACGACTCGCGCATTGCCCGCGACCGATACGGTAGGCCGCTTAAAGATCGCTATGGCCGCCCCATCTACCGCCGTGTGGACGAGGCGTCGCCGAAGCATGCCGGCCCCCGTGAGGCCGATTCGCGTGGCGCTTCACGACGCCCCATCCCGCCCCGTTCCGACCGCCCATCTAGGGCAGGGGCAGCCCGCCCAGCGCCTATGCCTCCGCGCAGGTCTAGGCCGCAACCGGAACGTCGGCAGGCGCCACTGAACGAAACGCGCATTGAGTCCCGTCCACCAATGAACCGGGCCGGTAGCGGACGCGCTGGCAGCGATCCGCGGTTTCCCCCACCCGGATATAATCCGGATGCGGATTTCCAATCTTCCTCGCGCGGCTCGTCACAGGACTACTACAGTGCCCCACAAGCAGCGAGTTCTGGCCGTGGTGGACGCCGTGGCAGTCGTGACGGCGCCGGCGTCAGGTCTGGGTTCCGCATGCCACGCTTGCGACTGCCACGCTTGCGCTTTAAATCCATCATCCTGCTTCTCGTCATCTTCCTTGTCGTCACGATGGCACTTGTCGACATCCGCCTGACCAGGGTCGATGCGTTCTCAGATCTGGCAGACCGCCCTGCCAATACGATGTCCTCCAACTGGTTGCTCGTCGGTTCAGACTCTCGTACGGGCCTGTCAGAGGAAGATGCTGCCAAGCTGTCGACGGGCAGTGGTGATTTCGGCCAGCGCACCGACACCATCATGATTGCCCACATTCCGGTGCTCGGTAAGCCGAAGTTGGTCAGTATCCCGCGTGACTCCTTCGTGGATATCCCGGGCAATGACAAGAACAAGATCAATGCGGCATTCGCATTTGGTGGCCCCCAGTTGCTCATCGATACCGTAGAGAAAAACACTGGAATCCACATCGACCACTACGCCGAAATTGGCTTTGGCGGTTTCGCCGGTGTCGTCGATGCTGTCGGCGGTATCGAGATGTGCCCTGAAGAAGCCATCGACGATCCGCTGGCGGGCCTGAATATCCAGGCCGGTTGCCAGAAATTCGACGGCGCGGGCGCCCTGGGTTACGTGCGCACGCGTGCTACCGCCCAGGGAGACTTGGACCGCGTAGAGCGGCAGCGTGAGTTCATGAGCGCGCTGATGGGACGGCTGAAATCACCTGCGGTATGGCTCAACCCCTACCGCTGGATTCGCCTGGCCAATGCTGGCACTAAGGCCGTGTTCGTCGGCGATGGTGACCATGTCTGGCACCTGACCTGGCTGATGTTGCGCATGCTCTTCGGTTCCGATTCTCTTACCGTGCCCACCTCAGGCGCCATGGACACCGGTTATGCGGGCAATGTGCTGCTCTGGGACGAAGTCGAAGCGCCAGCACTTTTTGCGGAGCTGAGATAGCCAAGAGGGCAGCTAAAACAGCTTCGGATAGCTTTCGAGACAACTAACGCGTGTGACTTAGCATTTTGCTGAGCCACACGCGTTAGTTCTTAAACCAGCTACGCCTAGTTCCGAATGGTCACCTGACGGGACACGATGGTCTCACGGGACTTGCGCTCTTCGGCGGTCAGCGGTTCTTCGCTGGCCAGCGCCTCAGCGATACGCTTGTCGGCCTCTTCCACGGCGGCAATCCAGTGGTCGTGCGGCTTGGTGTTATCCAGGTCCCAGACCGGCACCAGCAGACCATCGGTGCGGAAGACACCAGCGAACTTGGTGCCCTCTCCCAGCGAAAGGTTGTCCGCAGCGTGCACGCGTGCCAGGGCGTCCAGCAGTGGCCTTTCATCTTCGCGGCGCACCCAGCGGATGTGGGCGCGCTCGCCCGGATCAATCCACCACACAGCACCAGCGACCTTCGCATCCAGGCGGTATGACGGGAGAATCGCGTCGTTAGCCACGGCCAGGTTCTGCTCGATCATCGGGGTGCGTTCAATGCCCTTGGGAATCCACCACTCGAAGTCCTGGTGGACCTCCAGGTTGTCGAGATCCACGGCGGTCAGGACGTCGGTAAGCGGTGCGGCCTCGCCGTCAGTGGCGGCGGAGAGCTGCTGGCCCGGCTCTGCGTCACGGGCCCATGCCAGCGCACGGGAGAGATCCGCAGCGCCATCATTGGTCCGAGCCTGCGTCTGCAGCGCGACGAAAGCCTCATTGCCCTGGTCAGCGGCACGCGTCAGGGCAGCAACGCCACCTGGCAGCACGGTGCAGAGCTTGATGTCACGCTCGGCGTCAGCGACCGTGACCGGAATGACCACAGCCGGAGCGAACTCGCGGACAGCCACGATGTCAGCCTCTTCGTCGAAGTCCTTGAACGGACGCGGATTGCCCAGCAGCGCTGCACGCTCAGCAGCGCGGGCTGCCAGCTTCGCCTGACGACGGCTCATGCCCTCCGGGGCCTGATTATTCTTCTTACGAGATTTCTTTCCCACAAGGCCACAGAATACCTATTCGCTCTCCGTAATTCGCGACTGCCTGGGCTACTTATAAAAATCGTCGACGAATTCGCTCGCCGTTCCTTCGAAAAGCTGCTTGTCGACGGCCATTGCGCCCGTCTCCCCTTGTTCATCGGTAGCTTCGCTGGGGATGAAGCCCTTGGACCAGAAACCGGGCTGGGTGCGTTCGCGACCGGCCCCAACGGGGATGTTGCGATGCACTTCCTCGGGAGCCAATATGTAGCCGAGTAGCCGCGCAGTAAGGGCAGTCGTCACACAAGCTAGAACGGTGATGATTCCGGCCTGGAAGTACGTCCGGGACACGTCGGCTGCGATAAACCACCCCACTGCAAGTGGCCACAAAACGCAGGCCAGGTACCAGATAAAGCGACCTGGCCCCATTACGGCAGTGACTCCTGTTTCAGCCAACGCGACCACGGGCCCCGTGATGTTGCGCACTGGCCACATGTGCATCGTGCGCACATCCGTTGCCGTGCGCGACAGCAGTGGGCGAGCATACGTTGCGCGGTCACGCAGCACCTGGAGGGTCTTGTAGACCGAAAAACCCAGCCCAATGAGGGAAACCATTCCGCAAAGACCGAAAGCCCATGCTCCAAATTCGCCGAGGAGGGAAACCACCAGGTCCTGACCGGGGCTCAGGATGCTCATCCAGACGAAAACGGTAAATGCGGCGAATACTCCGGCGCCGCCCATCGCCCATCGAAAGACGCTGTCCGCGCGCTTGCGAACAATCTCATCGGCCTTCCAGCGCGGCGTCGCACCCGTGATGGTCGAATCCGAGGTATTCGGCTGCCAGCTCTGCTGCGGTGGCAGCACCACCTGAGGTGGGGACTGCTGCGGCTGCTGCTTTGGAGACTGCGGCGGCACAGCCCACCCCGCGTTTTCTGCCTGTTCATTAGACATTTTCCGCAGGGCTCCTCTCTCGCGTCTCTCTCGCGCGGCTGGCTTCTTCCGCAGTCTTTTCTCCAACGGCGTTTTTTGGGTGCGCTCCCCTAACCTACCTAAACTAGCCCGGCCACTAACCCCGCCACTAGTCCGACCAGCTGCGAATCTTCCGCAGCATGATGCGGCTCTTACGCTGCGAACGGCCCATCTTCCGGGCCAGGTTGTTCAAAATCGCGATGGCCTCGGTGATGTGCGGCCCCTTGTTCAGCATCACGCACTCGGCACGCAGGGCGAAAGCCGCATCGGTAATCTCCGCGCGGGACGGCAGGCCAGCCTTGGCCATGTTCTCCAGCACCTGAGTACCCAGAATGGTCGGCACTCCGGCTGCCTGCGCCAGCGTCAGAATCTGGCCTGGAACCTCACCCATTCGGTCGAAGCCCAGTTCCACAGCCAGGTCACCACGAGCAATCATCAGGCCGGACTTGGCGCGCTTCATGCTGGCGATGATGATTCCCGGCAGATTCTGGAATGCCGGAATAGTCTCAATCTTCAGCACAACACCTAGGTCCCGAGCCCGCGATGCCAGATCCTCGCGGCCTGCAGCCTCATGTTCTGTCGCAATCTCATCGAGCACCTTGTAGACGTACTCAGCATCCTCCTGCGTGCGAATAAAGCTCACCGCAGCAATATCCGCGTGCTCCACTACAAAGCGCAGATGCTCAATGTCTTCGTCGGTAAGCGAATTGAGCGGCAGGTCGGTGTTCGGCAGGTTGATGCCTTTATGCGCCGCCAACGGCTGTCCGTTCGGCTTGGTGCGCTGGACACGCAAGCGGGCATCGACGTGGCTATCCTCGCTTGACGACGTCTCGGAGACCTCAACCACCTCAGCGCCGAGTGCACCGTCGTCGAAAAGCACCGGGTCGCCCGGCTTCAGAGCCGCCACGGCAGACGGCAGCGAGCAGGAGACTCGTGGAATTTCATCCTCGGTGCGTGGAATGGTGGTGATTTCCTCGCGGCTGGTGAGAATGAACTCATCCCCAGTGTGGAAACGCAGCTTTTGCACGGTCGGTGGCACGCCGCCAGCACGTGTGACCTCGTAGTTGCTGCGCAGGTGTGTGCCCTCGGCGATCCAGGCGTTCTTCTCACCCTCGGCGAGCACCGCCTCGACCTCGCCCTCGACGTCGGTGTCGATGCGCACAACGGTGAAGTGACGCTTCGCTGAGCGGGAGTCATGCAGCGTAATGACATCGTCAAGCTGCAGCTGTTCCAACCATCCCTGATCTGCTTCCAGTGGCAAAGCAGGACGCCCCGGCAAATCGTTCGGAGCTGGCTTGGGGTGCCCATCCAGACGTGGAGTCAGCCAAATCTTGGACTTGGAGATGACCGTGCCGGCGTCGTCACGCACAACGCGGGCGCGACCCACGCGCGGCCCCGGTTCGATATCGCCTGTGCGCAGCTTCGGGCCAGCCAGATCCATGGACACAAAGATGCGGCGGCCGGCCTTCTCAGCTGCAGCATTGACGTTGTCAATCATGCGGCGCCACTGCTCAGGGCCGTCGTGGGCGCAGTTGATGCGAGCGAGATCCATGCCGGCAGCAGCGAAGCTCTCCACCAACTCTGCGTCGTCGGCGGCCTCGGCGGGCAGGGTCACCATAATGTGCGAAGTGACATCCGCGCGCTCCTGACCGAACAGCTCGGTGGCGTTGTTATCCAGGGCAATATCCGCGCGCTCATCATCGGCAATAATGCGGGCGACATCGATATCTGAGGTGCGCCCCGCCAGGGCCAACAGCGCGTTGAGGGCAAGTTCAAGGCGCCCCCGGGTGAAAGTCTCCACCGTGGTCAGACTGGTCACGCCGAGGTCGTGCAAACTGTTTTGCAGCTCACGGATGTCAATTGTGCGCAGGTGCGCGTAGTGCAGTAGGTTTTCCGCGTGCCGACGGCGCTCTTCCGGCACCTCTGCGAGCAGTGCAGATGCCTCCACCGAGACGTCGTCCAACTCTGTAATCAAATCAGTGACCTTGCTGATGAGGTCATCCAGACGCGGTACGGCCGCGCCGCTTTCAGTGTTGTCAGTTGCTGTGTCTTGAGGGCTCTGCGCTGCCATAGAGAAGGCACTCCTGTGGTTTAAGACGAAGCGTTGGCCAGAGTCGGCCACGCGGGCCAATAGAAGGTGGGCATTCTCATTCTCAAATGAGACGGCCGAAAGCGCATGTCGAGAAGACATGCGCTTTCGCTACCAGCAGTTACTTCCAGAATGGATCCTGCACATCTCGGAGCGTCTGAACGGACTTGTCCAACTGCTTCTTTTCGTATTCGTCCAGCTCAAGCTCGATAACGCGGCGAATTCCTCGGCGGTTCACAATGGCTGGTGTTCCGATGAACACGTCCTCATGGCCATATTCACCTTGCAAGTATGCGGAGACCGGCAGAGCTACCTCTTGGTTTTGGAAAATGGCGCGCGTGATGCGGGCCAGCCCCATACCGATTCCGTAGGAAGTGGAGCCCTTGGCATCGATGATCTCGTAGGCGGCATCACGGGTTCGGATGAAGATGTCCTCCAGCTCGTCGTGAAGCGCTGGGTCGGCGGCGAGACGCTTGGACAGACCGACACCTGCAACGTTGGCGCTGGACAACACCGGCAGCTCGGAGTCGCCATGTTCACCAATGATGTATGCGTGCACGCTCATCGGGGAAACGTCGTAGTATTCACCCAGCATGTAGCGGAAACGTGCGGTGTCCAGGATGGTGCCGGAGCCGAAGACACGGTTGTGTGGCAGCCCGGAGTACTTCCACGCGGCGTATGTGAGTACGTCGACGGGGTTGGAAGCAATCAGTAGGAGCCCATCAAAACCGCTGTCCATAACGGAATCGACGATGGACTTCATGATTTTCATGTTCTTGTCCACCAGCTGCAGGCGAGTCTCGCCCGGCTTTTGTGCCGCACCTGCACAGATAACCACCAGCGCGGCATCGTCACAGTCGGCGTACGTGCCCTGGGTGACTTTGGTGCGCGACGACGCCCACACCACGCCATGGTTTAAGTCCATGACGTTGCCCATCGTCTTCTTCTCGTCGATGTCAATGATTGCCAAGTGGTCGACAGTGCCCTGGTTGACCAGCGAGTACGCGTATGCCACGCCGACGTCGCCAGCGCCGATCAGCACGACCTTATTTCCTGTGGATAGCTTCATAGCCCTCGGATCCTTCTCAACCGATTCGGAAACGTTGCGACACCCCACAGGCTACGCTTTGTGCGGAAAACTGGCGCGGGATGAATAACCCCCGTGGAAAAAATTTTGTCATGATGGGAGTCATGGGATTCCTGCGTCGCGCATTTACTTCGATTGCGCCCTCGATTGCGTCTACGGGCGACACACCTGTAGCTCAGCCAATCGAAACCGCCAGGACAGTGCGAGCTGCACGAGCAGCGCGAACAGGAATTACAGGAGTCGCTGGCACAGCTGGCATGGCCAAAGCGCTGGGCGCAGTCGGCACCGGCAGCCTGATGGCCGCGAAAGTCTTTCGCGAACGCCTCCTAGGTACCGGCCCTGGCACTATCCGCAGCGCACTGCGGGCGGGCATCCCCTCCAACCCTGGTCTAATTGGTGCAGAAATTGCGTCATGGGCTGCCTTTAGCCCCTCGCTGATGCCGCGCACTCGGACCGCCACCGTTACTGTGACCTTCCTGGCACAGCTGGCGGGCCATGTTACCGGGGTGGCCATCGGCTATGGCTACAACACGACGATGCGGCGTCTGGCCAGCACTTCGCTCAGCCGCTTTGCGCTGGCACCTCGTCACGAACGCGCACTGGCCGTGACCTGGCACGTGGCCACCACGGCCACCACCGCGGCGCTGTGGCTGCGCTCCATTTCCCAGCAGCGCGAAATTGGTCGCCTGGTGGGCAAGGATGAGCAGGAATCCGCACGCAGCCAGTTCGCCTCCACAATGATTGCCAGTGGTCTTTACCTGACCACTCGGGGGCTCTCCGCGCTGGCCAACCGCGGCTATGACCTGCTGCGGGACAACCTCCGCCCCTGGCTTCCTCGCGGTCTCGCCCCGGTTCTCAGTGGTGCCATCGTCGGTGGTGCTGTGGCCGCCAGCATTGACCGACTGCTTATCCGTCGGACTTTGGAGTCCATCGCCAAGAAGTCCCGCTACCTGAATACCCTGGTCGTTCCAGGTCGCATGCAGCCGTGGGAGCCGGAACGTTCTGGAAGCCCATGGTCTCTGGAGCCGTGGTACGCACTCGGTGCCGAGGGTCGCGTCTTCGTCGCCGAAGGCCCCCGTGCCCGAGATTTGGCAGTGGTTACTGGCAAGCCGCTCTCCGAACTGCAGGAACCCATCCGCATTTATGCGGGCAAGGTGCAAGGCCGTTCTCTGCGGGAACAGGCGGAGCTCATCATCCGCGAGATGCACCGCACCGGCGCGTTCCGGCGCGATCACCTGGTTGTCTTCACCACCACCGGCACAGGTTGGGTGCCACCGTGGTCGGCACAGGCTGCAGAGTTCTTGACCCTTGGCAACTGCGCCACTGTCGCTCTGCAGTACTCTGACCTGCCCTCCCCTGTGGCGTGGCTAACGGACCACGAAACCCCAATCGCAGCTGGCCACACTCTTATCCATCGGGTGTTGCAGGAAGTCGACAAAATGCCGGAAAACGACCGGCCAAAGGTCTACGTCGCCGGTGAATCCCTCGGCGGGTTTGGCGGTCTCGGCGCGTTCGAGAATTCCGCCGACATGCTCGCACGCGTCGACGGTGCTGTCTGGACTGGCACACCGCAGTTCTCCGCAATGTGGAAAGAGCTGACGCACCGCCGGACAAAGGGATCCCCGGAAATCGCTCCGATCATCGACGAGGGGCGAAACATCCGCTTCGCTACGCGCCCCGATGAGCTGTACCACTCCTTCTATGGCACCAAGTTCGGGCCGTGGGAATTCCCGCGCGTCGCGTTCCTGCAGCATGCCTCTGACCCCATCGTCTGGTGGGATTACCCGCTGGCCTGGCGCCGCCCCGACTGGCTTGCAGAGCGCGTCGGCCGCGACGTTCTCCCCTCCATGCGCTGGCACCCGTTCGTCACCTTCTGGCAGGTGCTTATCGACGGCCTCGCCTCCGTCACCGTCCCCGGTGGTCACGGCCACCGGTACGAGGAAGAAATGCTGCCAACGTGGGCTTCCATCCTCGACATTCCGCTTGACGACGACCTGGGTGGCGCGGCCGGAATGCGCTTCAAGCGCGTGAGTAAATGGATTCGCCGCACTCAGCCGCCGCGTTCATAAACTTGTGACAGACACCTCTGAACAGCATTTTTTACGAATTTCGCATTAATTGTATTGCTTAAATGGTTGCGCATCCGCTCATCTTGAGTACCATCGACGGCACAACCTAAAAACGTGTTGAGGAGGAATTTTTCTAATGACTAAGTACGAACTTCCTGAGCTGGATTACGCTTACGACGCTCTGGAGCCGCACATCTCCGGCGAGATTATGGAGCTGCACCACAGCAAGCACCACGCTAATTACGTCAACGGTGCCAACGCTGCACTGGAGAAGCTCGCCGCTGCTCGCGAGTCCGGCGACTTCGCAGCTGTTACCGGCCTGTCCAAGGACCTGGCCTTTAACCTGGGTGGCCACACCAACCACTCCCTGTTCTGGAAGCTGCTGTCCCCGAACGGTGGCGGCCAGCCGACCGGCGAGCTGGCTGAGGCTATCGAGCGCGACTTCGGTTCTTTCGAGAAGTTCCAGGCTCACTTCAACGCTGCTGCTCTGGGTCTGCAGGGCTCCGGCTGGGCTGTTCTGGGTTACGACACCATTGCAGAGCGCCTGGTTATTGAGCAGATGACTGATCAGCAGGGCAACCTGTCCATCAACCTGAAGCCGGTTCTGCTGCTGGATATGTGGGAGCACGCTTTCTACCTGCAGTACAAGAACGTCAAGGCTGACTACGTCAAGGCTGTCTGGAACGTCTTCAACTGGGATTACGCTGCAGAGTTGTTCGCAGCTGCCAAGTAATCTCGGCTAACAGCGCGCGACTTTTTACGCGTCCCTGCCGCGCGCTAAAGATGGCTTACCGGCTCGCTGACGGGGCTTACTCTCAGCGGGTCGGTTTTTTATGTCTTGTTTGAGACCACTTTTGGTATTTCCCGGGCGGCACACGTAGCCGTCGTTTAGCGTTAGTGCCCATGAGCACCAGCAACAATGTCAACGTCACCTATGAACACCTCGCCGTAGCTGATTCAGAGGCGGCGAAAATCGCTGTCGTCAGTTTGGACCGCGGAGACAAACTCAACGGTCTAACACTTGAGATGCTGACCGAGCTGTCCGCCGTCGCCCGAAAACTGGCAACTGACCGTGATCTGCGCGGCGTGATTCTACGTGGCGAGGGCAAATCGTTTTGCGCTGGGCTCGATTTCGCCTCGGCATTTAAGAAGCCCTCGCGCATTCTGCGCTCATTTGTTCCCGATATCCACGGCACGAACCTGTTCCAGCGCGCCTGCTGGGACTGGCGAGGCCTGCCGGTGCCGGTCATTGCGGCGGTGCATGGGCACTGCTACGGCGGTGGTCTACAGATTGCACTAGGTGCTGATTTCCGCATTACTACGAGCGATGCCAAGTGGTCAATCCTCGAAGCGAAGTGGGGACTGATTCCGGATATGTCCGGTATGCGAACCATCCTCGATGAGGTCAGCGCCGATACTGCACGTTGGCTGACCATGTCTGGCGAAGAACTCAACGGCAAGGAAGCAACTGAGATCGGTCTGGCGACGTGGGCCGTGGACACGGAGGACGCTGCACTCAAGCTGTCCAAGGAGAAGTTGGCACAGCTGGCGACACGCTCGCCGGATCAGCTGGCGGCGACGAAGCGGCTTTTCCGCGATGTGCACCGATCGCCTCGCTCAACATTCCGTGCCGAGCGCACACAACAGTTGCTGCTGTTAGCCCGCAAGAACACGGCCATCATTCGCAATGCTGCGATGAAGAAGGTCTCACCTAAGTTCGCCCGGCGCGGCACGTGGACGCGTGGTTAGCGCGCTAAGGAACCGGCAGGTCATCCCCATGCGGCAGATCCGCGGCCGCACGCTGTGAATCCAGCCAGTCGCGGACGTGGGCTACCGATCGGCAGTCATCGCCGTTGTAGCGCAGTAGCATAGCGCGCGCCTCGGCTTGCGTGAGCTTTTCAAAGGACTGTTCCGCGACAAAGTCGAGGTCAGTGGCCGTCGCAATGCGATACAGATCCAGCGATGCCTCGCCGTCAACATCGGCGTCGCGCCAGTGGAAGCCCGACCACGGGGCCACGATTTTCAGCCCCATGCCGACGGTGGAGAGGATCTGGCGACGGGCAACCTTCAGCATGTCCACCCAGTCCTCCGAGGCAATGAACTTGTCCACTTCTTCGCGGGTCGGCACCCGCACAATCTTTGTCGGGCCAGCTGCCTCGAAACCGGAACCAGCCACATCACCTGTGGCCAAATCCGCCGAATCTGCGGGCACCACATATTCCTGGCCGCCGAACCGGGTAGCGCTCTGACGTAGCCAATAGTTCTCGCCCTCTGCCGCCCAGCAATAGGCGCGGAAGGTCTTGCCTTGTTCATGCGCCGCATTTCGACGCCGCATCAGGTAATCCCAGAAAATCGCAAAATTCCTGGCCTCCGCCGTGCCGCCGAGCCCCTCTGGCCCCGGTGGCTCCCAGGTGATGAAGCCACGGTAGTCCTCCCCGGGCACCCAGGTTCCCCACAGGTAGGCGCCATCGTTGGGATACGCCTCCATATCGATGTCCATCTCGACATCGCCACGCGGGGCCGATGTCTTAGCGGCTACCCGGAGCGCGTCGACGTCGGCAAGCCGCGCCCTCGCCATCCACACCTGCTCCTTGCTGACGTGCGGAGTGTTGGTACTGGCCTGCGCCAGTGCCGTGACTGTGTCGATGCCCACACTGCGCAACCGCATGGACTTATCGCCAGGTAGGAGGAGGGAAATATCGTCACTTGCGGTCAGCTCATCCAAGCAAAGGTCGTGGTGACGGCAGGTTCGGCACTCCCGGATGCGCCGTGGCGCCAGCGGCCAGGTCCCTGGCGTAAACCGTGACGGTCGCCCCTGAGTGGCAGCGACGGCATCACGCGCGTCGCGCAACGCCATCCGGTACGAGGCCACGCGCGAACCCTCATCAGCAATGACGATATGCCGTGTATCCAGATTCATTCCGGTGGCACTAATCGCCCCCACCAGGCCACAGGACACGCCCAGCCGGTGCAGCATCGCCGCCGCCTGCCCCAGCTTCACAGCATCAGGTCCGTAATGCCGTAGCTTCCACTCATCCGTGACAACCATCGCCTGACGCAGGGTCCGCCCCATCACACCATCACGCCCGAGCCGGTCAACGCCCAGCAGTCGTACCTGCATCGCCGCCGCACGCGCCGCATTGCTTGACGACGGCTTACGCCGCCGGCCCTGTTTGCGCGCAGAGAGCAGATGCCGTGTGACAACCAGGACCGGCATGTACGTCGGTGAGGTCGTCTGCGGTGAATCATCGACCTTGACCAACAGATCAGGGTGGCAAATCTCGTCGATTCCCGAGTACACCCCGCCGGGAATCGGGCGCTCATGCATGAGCACGCCACCGGCGATGACGCTTTCTCCACGGGCGATGGCCTCAAGGGTATCCAGGTGAGCGTCCGGCCCCGAGGCCACTGTGTACAGGTCGGGGATGGACGCGATGGACGTCGGCAAGCGGTGCTCTTGGTGAGAAGCAGGTTCGACTAGCCGCCCCTCGCGCAGGTCGAGGCTCAGCCGGTAGCGGCAGCCGATGAGGTCGCTCGCGTGGAGAAGCGGGCGCGAAACGGATGAATCAGTCACAATGAGAATTAGCGTATCGCCACTCGGTAGGAAGTTTCACGTTAAGCTTGGATAGCAAGAATCGTGATGCAGCCACTGCATCTGGCAAGCGCACTCCGGCGCGGTGGGGTTTAAGGGTTTTCCGCCCCGCTTTTCCGGAGGGACTATCTGCGAGCAACTAGGCGAAGGAAAAAATGAGCTTCTTGGGTGACATCCGTGAGCGTCGGCGCGAAACCGCCAAGCAGGTGAAGGCTGCCAAGGCGAAGGCCAAGGAAGAGGCTCGCCACGCAGCTCGACTTAATCGCAAGGCACACAAGGCTGAGGTCAAGGCCGCTAAGCGCGACCAGAAGCACCAGCACAAGCTGGAGCTGAAGGAGGCCGCTGGCCGCGTTCGTTCTGAGGAAAAGCTCGGTAAGAAGGAACTCAAGCTGGAAAACCGTGCTCTGAAGCGCGCGGAGAAGATCCGCAAGGCAAGTGCCAAGGACGAGAAGAAGGCGCTGGCTGCCAAGCAGCGTCACCAGACCAAGATGGCCGAGAAGATCCTGGCACAGCAGCGCAGCCAGGGCTTCAACAAGGACAAGGCAAAGTCGTGGATCGGTGGCGCGCGCCTGCTGGTACCGGTGCTGGTTCCGCTGGCCTACCGCGCTATCACTGCCATTCAGCGCCGTGAACACTCGTCGGCCGCGCAGAAGTTCGGTGTTTCCGCTAATGATGCCGCTCGTTACCAGGGGCACGGTGCACCGCTGCTGGCCCGCATTGAGGCTACTCGCGGTTCGCTGACGGAGCTGCGTAAGTCGGGCGCCAAGGGCACCGATGGTTTTATCAAGGACGCCAACTCGCGTCTGGATGTCATGACTGATGCTATTAATACTGCCGAGAAGATGACCCCGGAGCAGCGTCGTCGCGCGCACCACTCCATTACCGCAGAGCTGGATTCGCTGGACCGCCAGATTATTTCGGAGCTGGGCGCGTAAACCCGGCCGCTTCAGGTTGAGGCCACTCGCCGAGATTCATCGAATTGAGCGCGACTGTTGTTGAACAGCAACAGTCGCGCTTTTGCTCTTATTACCCCCGTATCGGGCTATTTTTTCCCACCAATGGCGCTACGGACTGAGAACTACTGTAATGAGGGCTATGCCATCTTCAGATAAATCTCAGACTGCAGCCTCGAATCTGAACGGTGCGGTCTCGTACAGCGACGCAACAGCCCAAAAGTCATTCACCCCTTCTCGTCGTGCCGTACTGCGTGCCGGCGCTACCGGTGCTGCTGCCGGAGCCATCGGCCTGGCAACCGCTACCAGTGCGGGGGCCAATCCTGAGTCACAGTCCCCAGCTAATGCTGGCGGTTCCGGTGGTTTTCAGGTATTCCAACACGGCGTGGCCTCTGGCGACCCACTGCCGGACTCGGTTCTTATCTGGACTCGTGTGACCTCACACCCAGGCGATACCGCAGGTGCAAACCAGGGCCGTCCTGTTGCACTGAAGTGGGAAGTCGCTTCTGATGAGGGCTTCGGCAACATCGTTGCCTCTGGTGCCCTGAACACCGACCCGGATGCTGACAACACTGTCAAGATCGATGTCAAGGGTCTCTCCGCTGATTCCTACTACTTCTACCGCTTTACCGTCACCGCTGGTGATCACGCGGGCCAGGTTTCCCCGATTGGCCAGACTCGCACTGCGCCGCCGGTGAACTCCTCGCCAGATCACCTGGGCATCGCGCTGACTTCCTGCGCTAACTGGGAAAGTGGCTTCTTCTCCGCTTACCGCGACATGGCGGAAAATGACCGCATCGACATCATTATGTGTGTCGGTGACTACATCTACGAGTACGAGGCCGGTGGCTACTCCGGCAAGGGCCCGGTTCGTGACCACAAGCCGGCTCACGAGATCATTTCTCTCGCTGACTACCGCCTGCGCTACGCCACCTACCGTACCGATGCGGACCTGCAGGAAGCTCACCGCGCAAAGCCGTGGATTGTGACCTGGGACGACCACGAGGTCGCCAACGATGATTGGCACAGTGGCGCTGAGAATCACGACCCGGAGACCGAAGGCGACTACATTGCCCGCCGCGACGCCGCTATCCAGGCTTACCTGGAGTGGCTGCCGGTTCGCGCGGTCCCGTTCTCCCAGGGCGGAAAGCTCTACCGCAGCTTCCGTTTCGGCGATCTCGCCGACCTGACCATGCTGGACCTGCGCACCTACCGCGACCAGCAGCTGAAGTTCATCCGCGCTGGCGAGACCGATGATGAGAACCGCTCCATGCTCGGCTCTGAGCAGTTCAATTACCTGCTCGGCCAGTGGCGTTCCTCGAGCGCAAAGTGGCGTGTCGTGGGCAACTCCGTCATGTTCACTCCGGTGCTGGTGCCGCCGCTGGATCCGGAGGCCACCCGCGCTGTCACCGAGCTGCTGAGCTTGCCTCAGGACGGCATGCCGTACAACTTGGATCAGTGGGATGGCTACGCTGCTGAGCGTCGTAAGCTGATCGACATTATGGGCAAGGAAGGCTACGACAACGTTGTCTTCCTCACCGGCGATATTCACTCCTCTTGGAACTGCAACGTACCGAAGGTTCCGGGCGAGTACCCGAGTGCCGGCATTGCCGCTATTGAGATTGTCTGTACTTCCGTCAGCGCCCCGAATATCGATGACATTGTGAAGCTGCCTCAGGACAACCCGATTTCCTTGGCTGCTACCGCTGGACTCAAGGCTGCGAACCCGTACGTCAACTACCTCGAGTTCGACCGCCACGGCTACACTGCCGTCTACTTCGGCCGCGAGGACGTTACCTCTGAGTACCGCCTTGTCGAGGTCAAGGAAGAACCGGACCAGCCGCTTTTCGTCGCCGCTACCTACCGCGGCAAGCCGGGTCAGGGCATGACCCAGGCTTAAGCGCCTTCTCGTCCTTTCGCTTTACGACGACTACCGAGTGCGCACCCCGCATTGCGCCCTCAGTGACGTAGTTGCTGTTCACGACGGCCCTGCACAACATGCAGGGCCGTCTTTTTATTACCCCAAGTTCTTGTGCACAATTAATCGAATTATTAACAAACCATGTATTCAATATAAGTTGCACAATCAAGCTAAATTATCGTCAATAGACATTAAATTTCTTTGCACTTATACTGTGGGGGAAAGAAAATAGGGCTTGATATTAATTTGAAATTTCACCGTATTGAAGTTTCACCGTAAGCCTTCTTCATTATTACAAGTTCAGCACCAAGCTTAGGCAGGGATTCTATGGCACGCCGCGAACTAATTCAGTACATCGACGACCTCGATGGGACTCCACTTGATTCCGCAGACCACCAAGTCGTTCGTTTCTCTTTCCGCGGTAAGAACTACATTCTCGACCTCTCTCAGGAAAATGCAGAGAAGTTCGAGCAGGTATTAGAACCGTATATTGCGAAAGCTTCCATTGATCACAGCACGGTTGTAGCTCCGCGTAAGCGCTCTTCCGCTAATCCCAATGCCGCTGAGGCCCGTGATCGCAATCGCAAGATTCGCCAGTGGGCACGAGAGAATGGCATGGATGTTGCAGACCGTGGTGCGCTGCCAAAGCACATTATTGAAAAGTACGAGAGCGCTAACTAGTTCTCACCCAGCTCCATTTGCCTTCCACTGGGTTTCACCCAGGTTTACTATCTTTAAAACAGGGTCCCGCCACAGCGGGGCCCTGTTTTAAAGTTGGGGCAGGTAATTCGAGTCGCTAGGATAGCGGCTGGAATTGGCACACCGGCCTCATCCGGTTGTCTTACTTTTCTTATCCTTGACATGGAGGAGTCGGCCCGTGGTCATTTTGGAACCATTTGTTTGGCTGGTCTCGTTTGTCCTTAAGGCGTGGCACCTTTTACTGGCCTCAGTATTTCACCTGCCGTCTTCTCTGTCCTGGACGCTTTCTCTCTTCCTGCTGGTGTTTACGGTGCGTGGCGCTTTAGCGTTTCTCGCGTTCCAGCAATTTATCTCGGCGCGCAAGACAGCCAACCTACGGCCGCAGCTTTTTATGCTCAAGGAGCGCTACCGCAGGAGCATCGAGCCGAACTCGCCACAATACGTAAACTTTGCCAGCAAGGAAATGCGCAAAGCAGAGGGAATTAAGACCTCCGTAATGCTGGCGCCCCTCTTCGTCCAGATTCCCGTGATTATGGGCCTTGTTCGCATGCTGAGGCACATGCTGCGGGCGTCTGAGGGGCCTGGGCTGCCTGCGTCTCATAATGTCGGATTCATCTCTAAGGATGAGATCTCCGACTTTCTGAGCGCGACATTCTTGGGACAGCCTCTACCCGCATATCTGCGCATGGACCCGGCGCAACTGCAAATCCTCGGGGGCAATCATGATTCGCTGTTAACTTTCTGCATTATCGGCATCGTGGCAGCGGCCTTTTTCACCGGTTTTAACTTGGTCATTTCCTACCGCCGGTTGCAGCGCACTCTCGACTATTCCAATAGCGTCAGTGTATTCCTCAGCAAGTTCATGCGCGTAATGCTTATCTACGCACCGCTGATGATCCTCTTCGCGGGGTTCTTTGGCCCAACACCTGTGGCTCTAATTGTCTACTGGGTCACCAATAACTTCTGGACACTGACCCAAAATATTATTCTCACCCGCTATGTGGAAAAAACCTACCCGCTCACAGACGATTTCCGAACTCTTCAAAACCACCAAAAGGGTGAATACGAATCGGAGCGGGAGGAAAAGAAGAAGTTAAAGCAGGCCAAACGTCACTTTTATATCAAATCCGCATTCGCTCCGTGGAAGATAAAGCAGTTTAAGAGCGAATATGCCGCTATTGAGAAGGAATCGCGGGACCGTCGTAAAGCAAAGCAGGACGAAGAATATGCCCAGGCTTTGAAAATTGCGAAGGTTCGCTACATGGTGACCCAGATGCGGCCTGGTGCTCAGGACAATTTGCCGTCCCTGACGCAGGATATGAAAATTTCCTCGGGTATAGTTCCGCCGCTTCCCGGCCTGGCTAAAGTGCGGGACGACATGAAACGACAAGCCGAGAAGGCTCAAAAAGCACAGAAACGGCCGAAGCCAATTCTGATTGCAAAGAACCTGGGAATGCTACTCGGCCAGAATACGAAGAATATGGTTAAGAAAGCCACCGGCTCAAAGGAGTCGGACTGGAAACGCTTCCGAGATTAGCCCGTGAGTAAAAAGGCGAGAACTACGACGCGTTAAAAAAGGGAATTAAGTATTTACGTGACCAGGTCACGGGCCAGGTCGCGCGCCATCTGCAGCGGGTTCAGGTCTTTGGACATCTTGGCACCCGCGAGGCCGCCGTCGAGGTAGAGCAACAGCATATTTGCGTGAGCGGACGGCATACTAGATTCATTTTCAGTCAGCAGCGTATGTAGCTGTTGCCACACCCAGGAACGGTGATCGGCTGCGGCCTGACGGATGTCCTGCTCCGACTCCGTTTCCGGCCGCGGATATTCACTAGCCGCATTCTGGAAGTGTGAACCACGGAAGTCGATTGCCGGCTGCTCCGCAATACACTGATCAAAGAAAGCGAGAATCTTCTCCGCCGGGGTATCCAAAGAGGCCACTCGCTGCTCCCAAGCCTCCCGCCATTTGGCGTCAAGGTCTTGCAGATATGCGATGACTAGCTTGTCCTTGGATCCAAACAACGAGTACAGGCTAGCTTTGGCCACATCAGCTTCCCGCAGGATGCGGTCAATGCCGACAACGCGGATGCCCTCCGTTGTAAACAGAGCTGTCGCTGATGCCAGGAGGCGCTCCCGCGGACTGGGGCGGTTACGACGGCGAGAGGAAGCGCGGCCGCCTTTTGCGCCCTTGCCCGTTGTCGCTTCTGCCACGGCAGTACCTCTCGTCCTTCCAAAGTCACACCTCGTTCTAACAGCTGCTTACTCGCAAATACCGGCGTTTGCGCCATTGCTTTCAGAGTACTGAACAGGGCGTTCATAGTCTGTGATATTCCATTGTAGGCGTATCTGCGACTGTGCTTTTGTAAAAGAACAAACTAGTCAGTCTTTCAGCCTCTAGTCCTACTTTAGCGTGCGATGATTGCCGCCCCCAACAGATGTCGCGACAATCGCAGAACGCCAACGTCACGACAACCGCACAACAAAAAAAGGGCATCTCAGTGTTGATGAGATGCCCCGCGCTCTAGCTCACTATCCAATAGATAGCAGCGTTACGACGCTTCGTGCATAGTCGCGCTGTTTTGCTTGGCTTACTTGCGCTTTTGAACCAGGCCAACAATCCACAACAGGATCACGGCGCCGAGCAGACAGGTGAGGAAGCTGAAGAACTTTCCGCCACCGGCGACATCAACGCCGAACAGGGTGAGCAGCCAACCGCCCAAGAAACCACCGACGATACCAACGACGATATTCAGGACGACGCCCATCTGTTCATCGGTGTTCATGATCTTAGAGCCGATCCAGCCGGCAAGACCACCGATGATAATCCAGCTGATGAAGCCCATCGTGGGACTAAAGGAGGCAGCAAGAAGAATCTCGTTCATGATAGATATTCCTTTCCCGAAATCGTTCTGACTCAACTATAAGTCTTTCCGAAAACTCTTGCATACACTGCAAGCACTATCAGGCCATTTCGGCCACTGAGAAACTAGCGAGATAACAGTCGGATAGCCACAGGAAAACTCTTATAAAATCTGCACTTTCTGCATGAAAACAGGGTTTATGCAGACGAGAGGCCTCATTTAGATAAACCGAAGCCGGCCCCGACACCTGTCGGAAACCGGCTAGGTTCTACTTATAAATATTCGGTAACGGTTTCTACTCTCGGCGCTAACCGCGCCTCGACGACCGCCGCCGGCGTCTTTTCTCAGCCCCCTCGAAGGGCGCTTTAGGCGTCAGTCTCCGGGCGGACGACCATCATCGGGCAAGCAGCCGCCTGCAGGAGTGCACGCGAAGTGGAGCCGAGCAGCATGCCCTTGAAACCTCCGCGGCCGTGGCTGCCGACGACCAGCAGCTGCGAGCCTTCCGAGGCATCAGCCAGAGCACGAACCGGGCGGTCGCGGGTAACAACCTTCTTGATGGCCACTTCCGGGTACTTCTTAGCGTACTTCTCCAGACGGTGGCCGAGCAGAGCCTTCTGCTCCTCTTCCACAACCTGCCACTGGCTCTGAGCTGCAGAAAGGCCAGCCAGGGAAGCCTGTACCTGCATATCCATCCAGGTATGAACTGCAATCAGCTCGGCACCACGGGCATCGGCCTCACGGAATGCGTACTCCGTTGCCTTTTCGGAAATATCGGAGCCATCGACACCGACAACGACAGGACCGTACTTGGTCTCATCGGTTACCAGGTTGTCCTCGCGGACAACAACAACCGGGCACGATGCGTGGGAAACAACAGCGGCGGAAACCGAACCCATGACCATGCCAGAGAGCCCACCCAGACCGCGAGAGCCCATAACCACCATGGTTGCCTGCTCAGACAGGTCGAGCAGCATGTCAATCGGGCTGCCCTCTTCAATCTGGTGGCTGACATCTACTGACGGTGCGAAGTCGAGGGCAATCTTCTTGGCCTCGTTAATCTTCTCCAGGGTCTCGGCCTCAAGATCGTCGTAAAGCTCCTGCGGCGGAACCATGCCCTCTGCGTAGAGGAACTGCGGCATGGAGTAGCTGCTGACCAGACGGAGCGGCTCACCGCGCTTCACTGCGGTGTTAGCGGCCCACTTGACGGCGGTCTTGGATGCCTCCGAGCCATCGACCGCGCACACAATGATGTTCTGCCTTGGCATTGATTGCCTCCTTATTATGCGATCCATAAAAATTGGCTCTCCGCGGCCCGACCGCAACGCAGCTACACCTATCGCACCTGCTTGGACGCCATTTTAATGGACAAGCTTTGCTATTTAGTCAACTCTTCCGAGCCAACCCTTTTATTACTTTCACCTCCACCCTACCCCCATTATATTGCGACCGACAGGGCAGAATGTTGTCCACCTACGCCATTAGGGGCGATACCACCACCGCCCTGCGCCAGCAGCTCCGCTTACCCGCCGGGTGAATCCGGGGCACCTGTTAAAGTCAGCCGTATGCGTCGCATGCCACTGCCCATTCGCGATGGGCTCAACCCATCCCGCATCGCCGCTCCCGGGCGTCGTGGCGATGCCCCCACCCGTGCGTGGGATCTGCTCACAGGCGCTATCGCAGGTCAAACCCACCGCCACCCAGACGATGATGAAGCGGCTGTGGCCAAGCGTTTTGCAGATGGGCTCGTCGTTCGCGCCAACTCAGTGCCCTACAGTCCAGATGACATGGTGAAGCCCGGCGCGGAAATGTGGTTTTACCGCACCCCGGCACCGGAGCGCACAATCGCGGGGCCGATGCCGATTGTCTTTCAAGATGACAACCTTGTGGTCGTCGACAAGCCGTCGTTTTTGGCAACGATGCCGCGCGGCCGACATATTACGGAAACTGCTGTGGTTCGTCTGCGGCGGGAGCTGGGTAATCCGGAGTTGGTTCCCGCGCATCGCCTCGACAGGCTGACGTCGGGGTTGCTCATCTTTACCGCCCGGCGCGAGGTTCGCGGCGCCTACCAGGGGCTTTTCGCATCGGGGGAAGTCACTAAGCGCTATCACGCACTGACGTCGCCTACACCCATCGCTGACGCGGCCAGCGAAGCCCTGCCCGAGACCCCACTGGAATTGCGCACACGACAGCACAAAATTGCTGGCCAGATGCAGGCTTATACTCTCGAGGGCGAGCCAAACGCCCACACCGTCATCGAGCGCATTTCGCTTGTCGACGTGCCTTCGGACGCCGACGGCCTCGCTGCCGACAGTGGTCGCGTTGCGCTGTGGCAATTGAAGCCCATCACCGGACGCACTCATCAGCTGCGGCTGCACTTGAGTGAACTGGGCTTTCCCATCCTGGGTGACCAGTACTACCCGGAGATTCTGCCGCTGGAGGCCGAGAATGCCTCGGAGCCCCTGCACCTGGTCTGTGTAGAAATGAGTTTCGCTGACCCCGTGACTGGTGAACAACGAACGTTCCACTCCCGCCGCAGCGTTTTCAATCCGCTTTCGCTGCCGGATATTAATTCGCCGTTGATCAAATCTAATTAGAAGAGAGCCCCTCCCCCCATGTCTGCCAAGCATGCAAAACGCCCCACCAAATCATCCGCTGAGTCTTCTTTGAAGCATTCCGCCCCACCAGCGGCGGCCTACGCTGAGGGGCTCACCAAGAAGTACGGTGTCGGCAATGCCGCTGTTACTGCACTGGACCATGTCGATATCTCTTTTGCCGCTGGTGAGTTCACCGCGATTATGGGGCCGTCCGGGTCGGGTAAGTCGACATTGATGCACTGCATGGCCGGCTTGGACTCCGCGACGTCGGGAAGCGCGTACATCGGCACGACGGAACTGTCGAAGCTGTCGGACAAGGAGATTACGGCGCTGCGGCGTGACCGCCTGGGCTTTGTGTTCCAGTCCTTCAACCTGGTGCCGACGTTGACAGCGGCGGAGAACATCACCCTGCCTATCAATATCGCTGGTCGTAAGGTGGATAAGCAGTGGTTCGAGGAAATCACCACGCGCCTCGGGCTTAAAGAACGGCTTACGCACCGCCCCTCGGAACTGTCCGGTGGCCAGCAGCAGCGTGTCGCCTGTGCGCGTGCCATTGTCAGCCGGCCGGAGATCATCTTTGGAGATGAGCCGACGGGCAACTTGGACTCGAACTCATCCCGTGAGGTGTTGACGATTCTCCGCGATGCGGTTGATGACATCGGCCAGACCGTTGTCATTGTGACGCATGATGCCACCGCCGCGTCCTACGCAGACCGTGTTGTGTTCCTCGCGGATGGCCGCGTGGTTGACGAGCTTCGCAACCCCACGCCCGCCGATATTTTGGCGCGCATGGCAGATATTGAGAATCTTTAGGAAGGCAGGTCATCTCTCCCCATGGCATCATCGTCTTCCACGCTAAGCCGCGTCGCCTGGCGTAATATCACCTCGCACAAGTTGCGCCTCGTGCTCACAATTATTTCGGTCGTGCTGGGCACAGCCTTCATCACCGGCGCATTTGTGTTCACATCATCGCTGGACAAGGCCTTTAAGGGCGCAATGAGTACCGCTTATGACGGTGTCGACGTGGTGGTGACGGCCCCAGCTGACAATCCCGGTGCTCTCACCGAAGAAACCGCGCAGAAAATCGAAAGCTTCCCCGGGGTCCGAGCCCTCAACATTGGCGATCCCAACAACAGCATTACGGCCACGGGAGCCGACGGCAAGCCGATTCAAACCAATGGTTCGCCATCGATGGGTCTTCCCTACTATCCAGCGGCCGAAGCGGTGGGCAACAAGGTCACGGTTACCGAGGGGCACGCGCCGGAAACACCAGGTGAGGTGGTCGTCAACTCCACTACCGCCGAACTCGGCAACCTCCACGTCGGCACTGAAATCAAGGTGGCCACCCGTCTCGAGCGGGCGACGGTGAAGGTCGTCGGCATCGCCGATACCTCCATCGACGAAACCGGCTACCTCGCGGTCTTTTTCACCCAGAATCAGTGGCGAGAGCTCTACGGCGCGGACAGCCATATGGACATGTTCACCCTCGCCGCCGATTCCACCACTGACGCTGCCACGCTTACCCGTGATGTCGCAGAAGCATTCCCCGAGCTCAAGGTAGAGGCAGGCTCTAAGCTCGCCGACGAGGCCTCCGAACGTGTCTCCTCTGCCTTAAGCTTTGTCAACTACTTCCTCATCGCTTTCGGGCTCATCGGGCTGCTGGTCGGGATCTTCATCATTTCCAATACTTTCACCATGCTGGTCACTCAGCGCATGAAGGAATTCGCTCTCCTCCGCGCCCTCGGTGCTTCACGACGACAGCTCACTGCGTCCGTCCTCTTGGAGGCATTCATTGTTGGCCTCATCGGTTCCGCACTAGGTGTCATCACGGGATTTGGGCTGAGCCAGGGGCTATTCATGCTTCTCGATGCCATGAGTATCTCCATGCCCGGCGATGGCCTGACATTCGAACCGGTGGCAGTCATCGTTCCTCTCCTTGTCGGCGTGGCCATCACCATGATCGCCGCCTGGACGCCGGCCGCCCGCGCTGGCGCGGTCCCTCCTGTAGAAGCCATGCGCTCTGGGGATCAAACAACCAGCAATAGCCTCAGTGCTAGGACGTGGACCGGTACTGTGCTGGCGTCCGCCGCGATCGCAATCATTGCCTGGGCATTGCAGTGGAACGACGCAGAAACCAAGATTCGTGCCGTCTTCGTTGGTGTCGGTGCAGTGATGGCCGTAGCCTCCGTCTGGCTTGTCGGCCCCGCGCTGTCCATGCCTCTGATCGGAGGACTGGGGCGCGTCGTAGGTGCGCCTTTTGGAACCGTCGGCAAGCTTGCGGCGACGAACTCCCACCGCAATCCGCGCAGAACGGGAACCACATCGTTTGCACTGACGCTCGGGCTTGCGCTGGTGACTGTGATTGGCATGTTCGGTGTGTCCATGAAGGAGGCGGTCAATGAGTGGTCAGAGACCAATCTGACGGCTGACTTCGTGCTCTCGCCACCTCTGACCGCACATTCGGCCCTGCCGCTTGGGGTCGAGGATGCGGTGAAGGATATCGATGGTGTCGACGACACCGCAACCTTGTCGATTGGCGCGCTGCTGGTGATCCCGCCTGAAGAAGCCGGCACGATGATAGCTTCCGACGGCGAACAAACTGAAGTCGGACCGGAATCTAGTAATGCGTCAGTTTTCAACTCCAACGTCGGCAAATGGTACGGCACTCGCGCCATACAGGGCTCCCTCGATCTGGCCAAGCCGGATGCGGGAATTGTCATCAGCGAATCAACAGCGAAAAAGAATGGTTGGAACGTTGGCACTGAGCTCGCAGTGGTTTCCAAAGGCGGCATAACACGGCTCCCCGTCACCGGCATTTTTGCTGACACGAATGATCCAGGCCAGTCGATTATGGTCTCCGACGAAGCCGCCCATAAATATGTCAAAAGCAGCCACCTGTTGCCTTTCCAGACCTACGTCGATATTTCTGATTCCATCGCGGCAGACAGCGGCTCCATGGATGAAATGAAGCAAAAGCTTAGCGACGCAGTTGCGGACTACCTCGTAGTACAGGTGATGACTGCTAAGGAGTTTGCGGGTCTGGCTAATGCCTCTATCGATGTCATGCTGGGAATCGTCTACGCGCTGCTGGCCCTGGCGGTCATCATTTCGATTCTGGGAATTATCAATACTGTCGCGCTCTCGGTTGTCGAGCGCCGCCAGGAGATTGGCATGCTTCGGGCCGTCGGCCTGCAACGCTCGGGGATTCGCCGGATGATTCGCCTGGAATCTGTGGAAATCTCCATTTTCGGCGCGGTTGTAGGTATTGTCCTCGGCTTGTTCCTCGGCTGGTCACTTCTAACCGTGCTGAAGGATGAGGGCCTGAATACTATCGCGGTACCGTGGCTGCAGATCGTTCTCATGCTGCTTGGGTCTGCGCTTGTGGGCATTATTGCTGCTCTCGGCCCTGGTCAGAAGGCCGCGAAGACACCGCCCCTGGCCGCTATCGCAAACGAATAGTCGCCGTTATATGAAACCGCCCCGTGCAGATATTGTTTCTGCACGGGGTTTCTATTTCGCCTTATCGCCTACGCTGAATCAGCTATCCGGCTCACGCATTTCCGCTGGCAATTTATACGGTCGCGTTGGCCTTGCGAACCTCGCGTTCTCGATTCTTCAGCGCCTTATTGAGAAGCATAAAGAACCACACAAAGCCGACCGTCAGGATAATGTGGCCGAGCCCTGCAATTCCCGAGTACATCGCACCCCAGGCCTCCGGGCCTGAAACAACGTGCACGATACCGTTAGCCACCATCATGCCAATCGTCCAAACAATGCCGACATTCTGAACGATGAACCAGCGATCAAAGCCCTTGACAGCTGAAATATTGAATTGCCCATCCAATGCCAGCGCAACCAAGAAGAAAATCATGCCAAGAACAAGGAAATGCGTGTGCAGCGTATTGAGCTGCGTTTTATCCCCAAAATCCATCGCACGGGTAAATTCACGATAGAAAACGCCAGAAAACAGACCAAGACCAAGATAGACCGAAGCAGCTGTGAATAACTTACGCATACTTCGTAGCCTACTCAGATAACGCTGGCTTCTAAACGGACCAAACCCAAGGGGTTAAACGAAAGTTTGATTCCGCGAATCTAGACGGCCTCAAACTAACCGCGCGAATCGAGCCAGCATGCGTGTCGGCACAGCCTTAAAAAGGATCATCACCAGGCCATATAGGCCGGGCGCTACCTCCGCCCGACCCCTTTCCGCTGCACGTAACGTGCGCACCACTAGATAATTGAGATTCTGCTCCGGCATAAGACGCAACTTCACCGACTTCGCCTGCTTCACGACGTCCCGGAGAGCGGTGGTCTTAACCTTTCCCGGGTAGCAAATAGTGACAGTTACACCATTAGGTTTTAATTCCTCCCTAAGGCTAATCCCCCAATGCCGAATAAACGCTTTCGATGCTGTGTACACCGCTAGTCCTGGAGTTGGTGCTACAGCTGAGATCGATGAAACGAGAATGATGTGGCCGTTCTTTTCGAATAGATCGTTTAGCGAGTAAACCGCTGCGACCGTACCGCGAATATTCGTCTGTATCATTTGATCAGCCTGCGAAAAGTCCTGGGTTTTAACATCGCCATAATTCGCATACGCGGCATTGAGGATTAAGTAAACTATCGTCGCGTGATGGCGCTCGACATAATTCCGGATTTTATCGCCAAAATCATCATCGGACTGGTCTAGACGAAGATGGCGAAGACGAGGACCTTGGCTCCTAGAGCGCTCAGAGTCCTCGCTGGAAGAATCATCGTTGTAGCTACGAGAAACACACCAAATTTCATCTAGGTCCGGACGTAGCTGCCCGAGTTTATCGGCGAAGACGGCGCCTATGCCCCGAGATGCTCCAGTCACGATTCCCACTCGCATGAATTCCAAGATACAGCTGACTGGGTCGAGCAATTAAAACGGCGACGACGTAGCGTGCCGCATAGGAATAAGCGTAGGAACAGCAAAAAGCAGCACTAAAACGCTAGTTAATTCCGTTTACCTGTGGGTAAAACAAAAGTGAGCCGCAGCACCCAACCCCACACGGGAACTGGCTACCACGACCC